>DASSCW010000275.1:0-2896 GCA_035697465.1 Candidatus Limnocylindria bacterium
CGGCGAGGCGGAAGCCCTGCACCCGCACCCGCTCGCCGATAGCGGCAATGCGCGCCATGGCTAGGCCATCCCGATGAGGATGATGGCGACGACGAGTCCGTAGATCGCGATGCCCTCGGCCAGGCCGACGATGACCATCGCTCGGCCGAACAGCTCCGGCCGCTCGCTGATCGCGGCGAGCGCAGCAGCGCCCGTGTAGGCGACCGCAATCGCCGCCCCGATCGACGAACCTGCCACGGCGATGGCGGCGCCGAGCAGCGCCGGCCAGCTTGCTGACGACGACGCAGCCTCCTGCGCAACGGGTACGCCTGCATCCGACGTGGTCGTCACTGCGGTGACGGCATCGGCGGCGGTCTGGGCCGTGGCCGGCGTATCTGAGAAGGCAATGGTGAAGACCACCACAAGTGCGGCCAGTAAGAGTGCCGCGTCGAGTACGACCAGCGTGATGATGGTCGCGCGTCGTCGCCGGACTGATCGCGATGTTGCGATCACCAGTACAACGACAACGAACAGCACAGGAAGTGCGACGAGCCAAGCGGTCATGACACACGCTCCTCGACGGGCAGCGACGCGGTCGGAAGGTGCCAGGGCCGGAATGGTCGGCCCTCGTTCTGGAACACGCGGGAGAACAGTTCGTAGTACTCCAGGCGGAGCGCCTGGACGCCGGCGACCACGGCCTCGAGGGCGAATGACACGGCATTGCCTACGAGGAACAAGACGATGGCCCCGAGCACGGCGAGCCCGCCCGCGTCCCACAGGGTGGTGGTGCCAGCCCAGACGATCGCGCCGAGGGCCGCATGTGTGAGCCCGAAGGCGGCCAGCCGGGCGAACGACACGAGGTTGGTGCCCAGCCGTATGACTGAGTCGAACAGCTCCACCGTCGCCTGGGCCACGCCCTCACTGCCTCCGCCTGCCGCGGCGAGCAATCCTACGTAGGCAAGGGCCAGGCCACCGATCGCCACGAGCACGCCCGCCGCAACTAGCGGTTCTTGCCCGGACACCACGCCGAGTGCCAGCAGGCCCAGGCCCAGGAAGAGAGCCGCACCCGCGATTCCCGACGGCGCGACCAGGGCGAACCGCCAGCCGCCCTCACGCCACCGGTTGACCGTGCCGAGGACATAGGCCGCGGCAAGCAGGACGGCTCCGACCCCGAGGGCGGCGACAAGCAGGGTCACCGGCTCGTCCAGCGGCGACAGCCACAGCGTGGGAACCACCCCAGTCGGGCCGAAGAACTCGCCGAACAGCAGTCCGAACACGCAAGCGGACACACCGGCGCCCGCAATGAACAGCCAGACCGGACGCAGCTTGGCCAGCCGACGGGGCCATCCAGCGCGCAACAGCAGCCCACCGAGCAGCAGCAGCAGACCATGCCCTGCGTCGGCGAACATCATCCCGAACATGACGACATAGGCGAAACCCGCGAGCAGGGTCGGGTCGACATCGGCGTACGGAACGGTCGCGTACGTGTTGACGAGGGGTGCGAATGAGCGGTGCAGCCGACCTTCGGGGCGGAGCAGCGTCGGCGGGTCCGTGCCGCGGGGGCGTGGCAGCGGCACGATTGCACCGCCGGATGCAGCCAGCCGGTCGGCAATGCGGGGCAGCTCGGCGCTCGGAGCCCAGCCGGTGAGCGCTGACACCGACCCCCTGAGCAGCGCATCCTGGGCATACCCCTCGAGCTCGGCCTCGCCGGCCAGGAGATCGGCCCGGCCATCCCGCTCGAGCGCGGCGAGATCGGGCCGACCCAATGCCAGGCACGGGCGCAGCGGTCCATCAGTGTGAACACGCTGTAGCCGGCGGGCAGCTTCACCCGGCTCGCCGTCTGCCTGCGGCGTGATGATGTCGATTTCAACGGTGCCCGCGTCGGCGACGGCGACGAGCACCTCGCGCAGGGCTTCCCGCGGTGCCACGAGCGCTACCCGCTCCATCCGCACCGGTTCGAGGGCGTCAGGCCATGGCATCGAAGACCTCCGGGGCCTGACCCCCTCGGGCGGCGGCTTCCAGAGCGGCGCGGACCCGCCAGCCGTCCACTGCAAGCACACCGACCGCCCCGAGTACGGCTGCATCGCCGAACGCCGCGGTGCGCAACAGGGCGAAGCCATCGTCCTCGACGCGGCGCCACCACGCGGCCTCCGCGCGCCACAGCTCCTCGGGCTGGCCGAGGTCAGCAACCGCCCAGCGCGCCGAGGGCGGCAGGGCAGCGGCGAAGTCGCGCAGCGTTCGCGCCCCGACCCACGTCGATCCGAGCACCGACTCGGCTGTCCGCGCCGATGACACCGAGAGATGGTGGCCGGCGACGATGGTCTCTCGGGCGAGGAGAAGGGCGGCCGCGCCAGCAGCCCACGGCTCGGCGCGTGGGACCCCGATTGCCACCCGAGCGGCCCAGGACAGGCGTAGCCCGAGATGGATGGCGGCGGCGGTGTCGGCCCCAGGGTCGCCCCAGACGGACCCGTTGAGCACCGCGCGCAGCTCGGCCAGGGACGCAGCGTTCGCGAGCCGACCCCGAGCAGTGGCCAGCGCGCCCAGGCGGAACGCCGGTTCGGTCGACTCTCCACGGAGCCCGCGGACCTGCTCGTCGACGTTGGCGATTTCGAATCCGCCCGCGAGGATGCGCAGCATGTCCGCCCCCTCGCGCGGAACCCAGCCACTGAGCACGCGCAGGTGCCAGAGCATGCTGGCGGCGACGGCATGCTGGGCCTCGGCAAGCGTCTGCTCGAGGCGGACGTCATGCCCATACGACGTCCGCGCCAGGGTGCCGAGCGCCTCATGCAGGTCACGTGATCGCGCCAGCCTCCGCGTTCCGGCAATGCCCAGCCGGCGGCGGGCCAGCGCTTTGGCGCGCACGCTGCCCGCCACCCATGCCGTGGTCACGGCGGTTCCTCGGTGGCCGGGCGTTCTT
>DASSCW010000276.1:0-2606 GCA_035697465.1 Candidatus Limnocylindria bacterium
GGCTGTGCGGGCGACACAAACGCGAGAACATGTCCCGATTGACTGAGGGGCAGTGGAGGAGCGCGTTTCGGGTGGCAGCCAAGCCCATCTGGGAGTCGGCTGTACGTAAGCGTACGGCGTTGGGCGCCTTGTTCGGGGTGAGGCGTTGGCTGTAGGGGCTCGGGTCTTGGCGTGATGGTGTCCACCAAGGGGATAGTGGACACCATGGTGGAGGATCCGAGTGGCGGAGGCGCGGCGCCGGCGGCGGTGGACGGTCGAGCAGAAGCGCCGGATCGTCGAGGAGACATCCGGAGCATCGGTGTCGGTGGTGGCGAGGCGCTACGACATCAACGCCAATCTGCTGTTCAAATGGAAGCGCGAGGCCGAAGCGGGCCAGTTGGGCGGTGCCTTGGCGACCGCCGCGGTCGCCGATCTGGTGCCGATTGGCGTGGTCGGGCGAGGTCCCGACGGCGCGCCGACGCTGCTCGCCAGCATGCCCGGTGACGGGAACGGGCTGCGGCCGAGTGAGCCCTGCCGGTCGGCCGAGTTGGCGGCCCCGGCGGGCGTGATCGAGATCGATCTGCCGTGCGGCACCCGGGTTCGGGTCGATGCCGCGGTCGATGCGCGGGCGCTAGGGCGCGTGCTCGGCGCGCTGAAGCGGCACCCATGATCCAGGTGGCACCCGGCACCAAGGTCTATCTCGCCTGCCGGCCGGTCAGCATGCGCTACGGCTTCGATGGCCTGAGTGCCAAGGTCGCCTCGGTGCTGGCTCGTGATCCGTTCTCGGGTCACCTGTTCCTGTTTCGCAGCAAGCGCGGTGACTACCTGAAGATCCTGTATTGGGACGGCTCCGGCCTCTGCCTGTTCGCGAAGCGGCTGGAGCGGGGCCGGTTCGTCTGGCCACCGATCGTCGACGGCGCGCTGCTCCTGACCCCGGCCCAGCTGGCGCTGCTGATCGAGGCCATCGACTGGCGGCGAACGGTGGCGCCAGCGCTGCCCCCGCGTCCGGTGGCGGTCTGATAAGAGCCTGATTCGGTGATCTTTATGTCGCCGCAACGGTTGCCTCATGGTAGAAGAAGGCATGCCGTCGGCAACCGCTCCGCTGCCCTCCGATCCCCAGGCCCTGCGCGCGCTCGCGGCCTCGCTGCAGGCGGCGCTCGCGACCAAGGAGCGCGAATTGGCGGCGCGGGACGCCGAGATCCACGCCAAGACGCTGCACATCGAGAAGCTGCGCGCGATGCTGGCGCTCATGAAGCGGGCCCGCTTCGGCCAGTCCTCCGAGCGGCTCGAGCAGCTCGAGCTGCTGATCGGCGATCTCGAAGAGGAGAC
Organism: Candidatus Limnocylindria bacterium; assembly: GCA_035697465.1. Lineage (GTDB taxonomy): Bacteria > Chloroflexota > Limnocylindria > QHBO01 > QHBO01 > DASSCW01. The sequence continues at coordinate 1,309 of DASSCW010000276.1, forward strand.
CGCCGAGCAGGAGGCTCGCCAAGACGCCGCCGTGGCGCGGCGCCCGTCCCAGAGCGGCGAGCGTCGCCCCCGGGGCCGTCAGCCGTTGCCCGCCCATCTGCCGCGCGAGCGGGTCGAGCACGAGGCGACCTGCGTCTGCCCGGCCTGCGGCAGCAAGAAGCTCAGCCGGATCGGCAGCGACGAGCGCGAGGTGCTGGAGTATGTGCCCTCGCACTTCAAGGTGGTGGTCCACGTCCGGCCGAAGATGAGCTGTCGGACCTGCGAGACCATCACCCAGGCCCCGCTCCCGTCGCTGCCGATCGAGCGCGGTCGGCCGGGCCCCAGCCTCCTCGCCCATGTCCTGGTGGCCAAGTATTGCGACCATGCTCCGCTCTACCGGCAGAGCGCCATCTACGCCCGGGCCGGGGTCGAGCTCGAACGCTCGACGCTCGCCGACTGGGTCGGCCAAGCGGCCTTCCTGCTCGAGCCGCTGGCGGGGGCGATCACCCGCCACGTCCGCGCCGGCGTCGCCCTCCATGCCGACGACACGCCGGTGCCGGTGCTCGATCCCGGGCGCGGCAAGACCAAGACCGGCCGACTATGGGTGCTGGTTCGGGACGAGCGGCCCTGGGCCGGCCCGGCGCCGCCGGCGGTGACTTACCTCTACTCGCCGGATCGCAAAGGCGAGCTGCCCGCGCGCTGCTCGAAGGCTGCCAGGGCTTCCTGCACGCCGACGGCTATGCCGGCTTCAACGGTCTCTACGAGGCCGATCCGGTGAGTGGTAATGCTGCGCGCCTGGCCGAAGTCGCGTGTTGGGCCCACAGCCGCAGAAAGCTGTTCGACGTGCATGCCAACACCGGCTCGGCGATCGCCAAGGAGGCGCTGGAGCGGATCGCCGGGCTGTTCAAGATCGAGGCCGAGATCAACGGACATGGCCCCGAGCAACGTCATGCCGCCCGCCAGGAGCGCGCCCTCCCGCAGCTCGTCGCGCTGAAAGAGTTCCTCGACGAGGCCCTCGACCGGATCAGTCGCAAGAGCGGCCTCGCCGCCGCGATCCGCTACGGCCTGTCGCGCTGGCAGGCGCTCTGCCGGTTCGCGCACGACGGTCGACTGGAGATGACCAACAACGCCGCCGAGCGCGCCATCAGGCCGCTGGCCCTCGGGAGGAAGAATTATCTGTTCGCCGGCTCGGACAGCGGCGGCCATCGCGCGGCCATCCTCTACACCCTGATCCAGACCGCGACCCTCAACGGCCTCGACCCCGAGGCCTATCTGCGCGACCTCCTGGCCCGCATCGCCGACCATCCGATCAACCGGAT
>DASSCW010000277.1:0-2140 GCA_035697465.1 Candidatus Limnocylindria bacterium
TCCCGGTGAGCCCTACGAGGTGGGCTCCGTGCTCGGCCAGGGAGAAGCCCGTGTCGTGATGGTGGGCAGCGGCGGACAGGTGCACCGCTGCGTCCAGTCCGAGCCCGGCGATCGCGATTGCGATACCGAGGAGGGTGCTCAGCGGGGGCCGGTGTGGCACCAGCACCCGCTGGAGACCGTTCATCGTCCGAAGCGCTCGGGGAAGGCAGCAATGATCCCGTCGGCCAGCATGTCTGCCATCTCCAGGATCTGGCCGTGGACCGCGTCATAGGCGGCGATGTCGGCCACGTAATCACCCTGCAGCCGGGCGACCGCTTCCGCGAGCGTGAGGTCGAGGTGGTCACGCATGTGCGCTCGCATCTCCTCAAAGGGCCAGCTGCGCGGATTCGCGTCGGCCAGGAATCGGGCGATCTCGTCCGCGTTGACGTACCAGGCATCGAGCGCGGCCTGCAGGCCTGGCTGGTCGCCGGCCTTCGCCTTGGCGATCGCTTCGGCGGCGATTGCGATGTGCTCCTTCAGCAAGTCCGTCAGCGCGGCCCCAGCGGCGTCGCCGTAGAAGCTGCCAACCGCGGCGCCGATGTCCTCCTGGTTGGCGAAGAGACGGTCAGCCGTTGGGCCGATGTCTGGCAGGTCGCCGGGCAGAGTGGCGGCGCTGACGATGTACTGGCGCGTCCACGTGATGTGGTCCTCCCACAGCTTCCGCATGTCGGCGCGGAAGTCTTCGCGCGATGAACGACCGGCATTGACCGAGGAATGCTCGTGGCCGGCGGGCTGTGCCGATGATCCGGCGACGACGCCGACGGCAGAGGTCAGCACCAACACGAGTCCGATGACAACGATGCGAGCGATGCGAGACATCGAGTGTCTCCTTCTCTAGAAGTAGTGTGCATTGGTTATAGACACTGCCTTGCGCAATGTCAACTCTTGCGATAGTCCGGATTAGCGATAGAATGGCGGCGATGCTTGATGACACCACGCTCCAGGGGATCGAGGACCTGGCGGTCCTGGCCGAGCCGGTACGGCGGCGTCTCTACCTCCATGTCGCGGCGCAGTCGGGCCCGGTCAGCCGGGACGAGGCGGCCGCCGCCGTGGAGATCGGGCGCCCGCTGGCGGCCCACCACCTGGATCGGCTCGTCCAGGCGGGCCTGCTCAACGCCGAATATCAGCGCCGCTCCGGCCGTTCGGGACCTGGCGCCGGCAGACCCGCGAAGCTGTATCGCGCCGCCGCCAGGGAACTGCGGGTGACTCTCCCGCAGCGCCGGTACGAGGTCGCGGCCGAGCTGATGGCCGCGACAATCGGGCAACCGTCCGGCGGCCTCGAGACGTTGGAGGACGTGGCGCACCGCTATGGCTCGACCCTTGGCTCCGAGGCCCGCCGCCGCGCCGGACCGCGCGCAGGTGCTGCGAAGCGGCGGACTGCAGTCGCGTCGGTCCTGCGCGATGCGGGTTATCAGCCCGTCGTTCGCGATGGGGAGGTGCGGCTCCTCAACTGCCCGTTCCATGAGCTGGCGCAGCGCCATCGCGACGTGACCTGCAACATGAATTTGGCCATGCTGCGGGGAATCCTTGCCGGGGCTGGCCTGCCGGAGGGGGCTGCCCGCCTGGATCCACAGCCGGGCACCTGCTGCGTGGCGATCGACTAGGTACTTCTATCCCGTTCCGGTGCCTCCGCGCACCGACTAGACTCGCCGCCGATGTCCACCGCAACGGCCTGGCTGCCCCGCCTGCCAACACCCTTCTGGATCTTCTCGCTGGCGCTCGCCGGCGTGCTGGTGGGCATCACGGTGACGAAGGGCGTCCAGGACCCCGACTACTTCTGGCACGTGACCGCCGGCCAGTGGATCGCCGAGCACGGCCGCGTCCCGACCACCGACCCCTTCTCGTTCACCTGGAACGGCCAGCCGTGGACTCCGCACGAGTGGCTCTCCGAGCTGCTGATGTACTGGCTGGTGAGCGGAATCGGGCGCACCGGCGCGCTCTTCGTCTTCGGCCTCTTCCCGGCGGCCATCGTGCTGGCGCAGGGCGCCATGCTCAACCGCCGCGGCGTCAGCCTTCGCGCGTTCGCCGCGCCGGCCGTGCTGATCGGGCTGGTCGTGACCCCGTACGTCACCCTGCGGCCGCAGGCCGTCTCCTGGCTGCT
>DASSCW010000278.1:0-4576 GCA_035697465.1 Candidatus Limnocylindria bacterium
ATCGACTCGGCAGGCCGTTCTGGGGCCAGGGCTACGCGAGCGAAGCGGCGCGAGCCATGATGCGCTACGGATTTGAGAACACCGCGTGGGATCGGGTCGTCGCATATGTCGTCCCTGAGAACACTGCGTCGGTGCGCGTGGCGCAGGGCCTCGGCATGCGCTACGAGAAGGACGTCGACTACGCGGAGATCATGGGTGACCTCACGAACTACGAAATAGCCTCACCCATCACTGCCCTGTACGCGATAGCCCGCGCGCAGTACACGCCTGGCGACGAGGCGTATCGCGTTCGGCGCGCATCCGGCCAATGAGCGCCTCCGCGGGCATCAAGTTCGGGCTGCTGTGCTGGAACCAGTACACCGAGTGGCCGTCACTCCGGTCGGCCGCGGTCCGCGCCGACGAGCTCGGCTACGACGAGATCTGGACCTGGGATCACCTCTACCCGATCGTCGGCTCCTGGGAAGGGCCGATGTTCGAGGCTTACGAGGTCCTTGGCGCCTGGGCGGAGGCGACATCTCGCGCCCGCCTGGGGCTCATGGTCGGCGCCAACACGTTCCGGAACCCCGCGCTGGTGGCGAAGATGATCACGACCCTCGACCACATCAGCGGCGGCCGGATGATGCTGGGGATCGGTGGCGCGTGGTTCGAGCGCGAGCACACAGCGTTCGGTTTCGAATTCGGTGGGTCGCCGGGGGAGCGGCTGCGCTGGCTGGAGGAGGCGGTGCGCATCATGCGCGGCATGCTCCACGGCCAGCGGCCCTCCGGAGATAGCTACTACACCACGCGAGAGGTGCGGAACGATCCGCTCCCGCTGCAGAAGCACCTGCCCCTGCTGGTCGGCGGAGGCGGGGAGCGAAAGACGCTGCGAATCGTGGCCCGCTACGCCGACGCCTGCAACGTGGGCGGCGGCTTCGAAAGCGTCAGGCACAAGGACGAGGTCCTCCGCCGCCACTGCGAGGAAGTCGGCCGCGACGAGGCGGAGATCGAGCGCACGGCGGGCGTGGGCGTCTGCATCATTCGCGACGACCCGGCCGAGGCAGAGCAGGTCTTCCTCGAGACCTTCCGTCACAACGGCAACGCCCGGCCGTGGGAGGACCAGCTGGTCGGAACTCCCGAGCAGGTCGCGGACAAGCTTCGTCCGTACCTGGGGATCGGCTTCCGGCACTTCAGCGTCGGCTGTCCGCCGCCGTACGACGCCGAGTCGATGGAGCGCCTGATACGCGACGTAAAGCCGATGCTCGAGGGGAGCTGACGGGGCCTGGCTGCCCGCAGGTGCCGGGTCTTCCGCGATGACAGGCGGATGACCGCCCGCCGAGTACCCTCTGCGGCGTGAGGACGGTGCTGCTGGCCGGCGGGACGGGCGGGGCCAAGATGGCGCATGGCCTGCAGCAGGTGCTCGCGCCGGGTGAGCTGACCGTGATCGTCAACGTCGGCGACGACAACGAGCGTCACGGGCTGCTGGTCTGCCCCGATCTGGACACGATCCTCTACACGCTGGCTGGCCTGGCGGATCCGGCGCAGGGGTGGGGCGTGGCCGGCGACACGCATACGGCCATGACGATGCTCGAGCGCTACGGCGACGAGACGTGGTTCCGCATCGGCGACTCCGACATGGCCACCCATGTACGGCGCGGACAGCTGATGCGCGAGGGAGCCAGCCTGACCGATGCCACCGCCGCGATGGCATCCGCCCTGGGAGTGCCGAGCCGGCTGGCGCCGGCCACTGACGACCGGCTGCGCACCATCGTCCTGACCGATGACGGCGAGCTCGACTTCCAGACCTACTTCGTGCGACGACGCCAGGCCGATGCCGTGCGGTCGCTGCGTTTCGACGGTGCGGACGCGGCTCGACCCAGCGCCGTGGCGCTGGAGGCCATTCGCGAGGCGGAGCTGATCGTGATCGGTCCATCGAATCCGCTGGTCAGCATCGGGCCGATCTTCGCGATCCCGGGCATGCGAGAGGCGGTGCAGGCGGCCGGCGCGCCGAAGGTGGGGGTCAGCGGAATCGTCGCAGGGCGTGCCATCCGGGGGCCGGCCGACCGGATGCTGGCCACGCTGGGCCACGAGCCAACCGCGCGGGGAGTGGCAACGCTCTACGCGGCCGTCCTCGACCGCTTCGTGATCGATGAGGCGGACGCCGCGCTGGCCCCGGAGATCGAGGCGCTCGGCATGTCGGTCAGCGTCCTGCCGACGGTCATGCGCTCCGACGACGACCGCGCCGCCCTCGCCCGTTCCGTGGTCGCGCTGGCCTAGCGCTATGCTCAGCGCATGAGCCGCGTGCGCATCATCGTGCCGCACCGCGGGCTGCCGGCAGCCAAGACCCGTCTGGCGCCGGTGCTCGACCCGGAGGAACGGATCGCGCTGGCCCGCACCCTGCTCGCCGGCGTCCTGCGCGCTGCACGGCGGGCCGCGGACGACGTCGTCGTGATCAGTCCGGCGGCTCAGCTGGAGCCGATCGCAGCTGAGGCGGGCGCGCGACTCGTGGTGCAGCGAGGGCTCGGCCTCAACGCCGGCCTCGACCAGGCACGTGCCGAGGCACTGGGCGACGGCATCGAGCTGCTGGCCGTGCTGCACGGCGACCTTCCGAACCTTTCGCCGGACGACGTGCTGGCATTGATCTCCGCGGTGGAGGACGAGCGCGGCGTCGCGATCGCACCCGACCGCCGGGGCACGGGCACGAACGGCCTGGCCCTCGCGCCACCGGGGGTCATCGGCTTCCGGTTCGGGCTGGAATCCTTTGCCGCCCACATGGGCGAGGTGGAGGCAGCTGGCCTCACGCCGGCCGTCGTGCAGCGCCCCGGGCTGGCCTTCGACCTGGACACGCCCGAGGACCTCGCGCGCTGGCTGGAGCTCGGCGACGCGGCATGATCTCGCTGGTCCCGCTCACAGGGATCCCCGAGATCACGCCGGGTGACGATCTCGCCGAGCTGATCGCGGCGGCGCTCGCCGCCGCCGGCATCGGCCTGACCGATGACGACGTCCTGGTGGTGACCCAGAAGGTCGTCTCCAAGGCCGAGGGTCGGGTAGTGGACCTGGCCACCATCGAGCCGCGGCAGGAGGCTCGCGAGTGGGGCGAGCGCTGGGGCAAGGATCCGCGCCAGGTGGAGCTGGTCCTGCGCGAGAGCGCTGAGATCGTGCGCATGGCCGAGGGCGGGCTGATCATCTCGCGCACCCGCCACGGGCTGGTGTGCGCGAATGCGGGCGTGGACCTCTCGAACACCGGCGGTGAGGAGATCGCCACGCTGCTGCCCGTCGATCCCGACGCCTCAGCGCGGTGGTTGCGGGAGCGGCTCGCTGAGCTGGCCGGCGCGAGGCCGGCGGTCGTGATCAGCGACTCGTTCGGAAGGCCGTGGCGCAACGGCATCGTCAACGTGGCCATCGGCGCGGCCGGGATCGAGGTCCTGGCCGACCTGCGTGGCGACCCTGACGCGCAGGGACGGGAGATGCGGGCCACCGTCATCGCGGTCGCGGATGAGCTGGCGTCGGCTGCCGATCTGGCGGGTGGCAAGGTCGCCCAGCTGCCCGTTGTTCTTGTACGCGGGTTCACGTATGAAACGGCGACGGGTGACAGCGGGGCGGCTGACCTGGTGATGCCGAGGGAGCACGACCTCTTCCCCTAGCACGGATCGTGCTTGATGCGGGTGCGGAGGGACCCGCATGACCGTCGATACCCTGATCCTCGGGCGCTACCGGCTGGAGCGTGAGATCGCTGCCGGTGGCACCGCGCGCGTGTGGCAGGCCCGCGACGAGCAGCTCGATCGCCGCGTGGCGGTGAAGCTGCTCCATCCGCACCTGCTGCCGGACGAGGCATCGCGCCGACGCCTGGTGGCCGAGGCGCACGCCGCCGCCGCGCTGTCGCACCCGGGGATCGCGACCGTTTACGACGTGTCCGGCGAGGCCGATGAGCCGACCCTCGTGATGGAACTGGTGGACGGCGAGCCGCTATCCGCGTTGCTGGCGCGCGAGGGCAGGCTCGAGCCGCAGCGGGCGGCCCGCCTCGCCGCAGAGATTGCCGAGGCGCTGTACCACGCGCACCAGCAGGGGATCGTCCACCGCGACGTCAAGCCGGCCAACGTGATGGTGGAGGCCGGCAGTGGGCGCGCCCGACTGGTCGACTTTGGGATCGCCCACAGCCTGGAGAGGGCCGCGCAGTCCCTAACCCAGACCGGGACCACTCTCGGGACGCCTCGATACATGGCACCAGAGCAGCTGGCGGGCGAGTCAGTCGGGCCGCGGACCGACCTTTGGGGTCTCGGCGCAACGCTCTATCAGGCGCTGTCCGGGCATGCGCCGTTCGATGGCGCGACGCCGCTGGCCATCTCACGCCAGCACGAGGGCGGCCCGCCGCCGCTGGAGGGCATTGAACGGTCGCTGGCCGAGCTCGTGCGCAGCTGCCTGGCGATGGATGTCGCCGACAGGCCGCTCCATGCGGGCGCATTGGCTGTCGCACTGCGAGGGTGGCTCGATGGCGAGGGAGTTCCCAGCGCGGCCACGCTCAGCGCTGCAGAGACGCAGGCGATTCCACTGCCTGCCCCCGTCGGAGAATCCGGCGCCGCGGTGTCGCCACCCACGAGGA
>DASSCW010000279.1:0-10412 GCA_035697465.1 Candidatus Limnocylindria bacterium
GCAACCTCGCCCGTGAGACGAGGCGCGCCGAGATCCTGGTCGTCGCGGCCGGTCAGCCGAACCTGATCCGGTCGGAGATGGTCAACCGCTCGGCGGTCGTGATCGACTGCGGTATCAACACCACCCCCGAGGGCATCGTGGGAGACGTTGACTTCGCCGCGCTGCGCCCGGTGGTGAGCGCCATCACGCCGGTGCCGGGTGGCGTCGGCCCGGTGACGACCATGATGCTGCTGGAGCAGACCGCGCAGGCCGCGGAACGCCGGCGCGGCATCGTCGAGCCGGTGCTCGACATGTTCCGGGTCGAGACCGAGAGAGGATCCGACCGCTAGCCGCTTGATGCGACCACCCGCAGGTCATACATCTCCTCGACAGGCACCGACCCGTCGATGAACCCGAGCCGCCGCAGCGTTTCGTATCCGCTGCTCCACACATCGCGCACGACGGCGCCGGTGATTGACGAGCCCCACGCCTCGACCGTGGCTAGCAGAACTGCTTCCGCCGTATCCGGATCCTCGGCGATGGCGGGGACCTCAGCAATCGCGGCGTCCAGGCCAAGCTGCGAATTACCGGCGATCGCTACCTGGGCCTGGGCGATGGCACGAGCGAAGGCATGAGCAGTTTCGATGTCGTCCGCGAGGAGCTCGTCGCCCACCACGATGCCGGGCCCCGGCAGCGGGGCGAAGTCGTCCACCGTCATGAGCTCCACCTCGAAGCCCTGTGCTTCGAGCCGCAGGGGCTCGTTGGTGCGGAATCCGGTGATCAGGTCGACGTCGCCGTTCAGCAGTCCCTCGACCTGGTTGAACTGTGGGTAGTCGCGGATCGTGACGTCGTCCGGCGTCAGACCGCCGGCATCGAGCAGCGCCAGGAGGGCGTGCCACGAGGAGCCGAACTGCCCCGGCGTCCCGATGCGCAGTCCCGCCAGGTCCGCCGGCTGGTTGGGAAGGACATCCGGCGCCCCGATCAGCGCCACCGGGAAGCGGTTGTAGAGGGTGGAGACGTACTTGATCGGAATGCCGCTGGTGCGGGCGATCATCACGTCGGTGGCATCGGCCACCCCGAACTCCGCCTGCCCGTCGGCCACCAGCGGGATCACGTCGTCCGAGTGCTCGATCGTCACCTCCAGGCCGGCATCGGCGAAGTAGCCACCCTGCTGGGCAAGGTAGAAGGGCGCGAACTGGACGTCCGGCTGGAAACCGAGCAGGAGTCGAACCTGACGCAGCTCCGCCGGCGACCCGGAATCCGACGCAGCGGTCGACCCGCTCGGGCTTGGCGTCGTGGATGCCCCCGGACCGCCCACGAGTGTCGGCAGGAACAGGATCGCCAGCACCACGACGAGGATCGCGGCGAGGAATGGAAGGGCGAAACGGCGCGGTGACATCGGTCTACCTCAAGCGGAGTGGATGAGCCGCCGCTCGACAAGGACCACCAGGCTGTAGAAGGACAGCCCGATGATCCCGAGCGCGGCGAGGGCGACGAACATGAGCGGGGTGTCGAAGAGCCCCTGGTCGGCGATGTTGATGAGCACGCCAAGCCCGGTGCCGGCGCTTACCCATTCAGCGACGACGGCGCCGATGACCGCCAGCGTCACCCCGACCCGCAGCCCGCCGAAGATCACCGGCAGTGCCGATGGGATCTCCAGGCGAGCGGTCAGCTGCGCCGGCGAGGCGCCCAGCGATCGGAGCATCTCGCGCAGCAGTGGGTCGGCGGAGCGGATGCCCACCATGGTGGCGATGGCGATGGGGAAGAAGACGATCAGCGCGCAGACGAGGACTCGAGCGAAGAGGCCGCCACCGAACCAGATGTCCAGCAGGGGCGCGAGGGCGAGGACCGGGACGGCCTGCGCCGCCACGATGTAGGGCGACAGCACGCGCTCGATCAGGACGCTCTTTCCCAGCGCGACGCCAGTCGCGACGGCGGCAAGAGCGCCCAGGGCGAAGCCCAGGATGACCTCCGCCAGCGTCGCCCACAGGTGCTCCCACAGGATGCCGGAGCCGATGGCGCGCAGCGCGCGCTCTCCCACTACCTCGGGCGCCGGCAGGATGTAGGAGGGCGTACCGGTCACGATGGTCAGCACCTTCCAGGCCGCCAGGAAGGCCGCCAGGGAGAGCACGAACCCCGTGAGGCGCCTCATGCCTGACCCGTCCACGGTGCGAGCTCGGGTGGATGGACCGATGCCAGGCTCGCCCGGATGGCCGCCTCAGCTTCGGTGGCGCGTGCGTCCGAGGCAATGCCGACTTCACGGGGGCGCGGCAGCTCCACGTCGACGAGCCTTGCGACGGACCCCGGGCGCGCGGTCATCACCGCGACCTGGTCGGCCAGGCGCACGGCCTCGGGCACTGAGTGTGTGACGAGGATCAGCGTCCGCGGGCGTTGCAGCCAGAGGCGCTGGAGTTCCGTGTCGAACGCTTCGCGGGTGAGGGCGTCCAGGGCGGAGAATGGCTCGTCGAGCAGGAGGACAGGCGGATCGGTGATCAGGGCTCGGGCCAGCCCGGCTCGTTGTGCCATGCCGCCGGACAGTTCGCGCGGCGACAACTGTCCGGCATCGCCGATGCCCACACGGTCGAGCGCTTCCTTGGCGCGAGTCGCCCGTTCGGCCGGCGCGACGCCGCGCAGGGCCAGGGGCAGCGCCACGTTCTCGGCGGTCGTCAGCCAGGGCAGGAGCCGTGGCTGCTGGAAGGCAAGCCCTACCCGTGGATCGCCTGGCGCAGGCGCCGCGGCTCCCACGTGTACGACACCGCGGTCCGGCTTCAGTAGCCCGGCGATCACCCGCAGCAGCGTCGACTTGCCACAGCCGTTCGGCCCGATGACCACGGTGAAGCTGCCGGCCGGGACATCGAGCGAGCATCCATCGAGCGCGGTGAGACGCCCGCCTGGCGCGGCGAACGAGACGGACACGCCGTCGACCCGGACTCGCAGTCCGGTCGGGTGCTCCTTCGTTGCTGCTGCGGTCATGGGCGGCTCCGTAGGTGGTGGCTCGCCCACCGTCTGCGGGGCATGCCGCGGTCGCCGTCCACGTGCGCATCGGTCCAATGGGCTCAGCCGCGCAGGCACGGCCACAGCCTGGCTCGATGCGTCGGAGGAACGCCTCGCGGTCGCCTTCTCCCTTCCGGACTGTGACCGTCGGCCCTGTCTGCCGGTGAGCGTGGCGCTCGCCGGGTCAGGTCGGCCCCGTCAGGTACATCCCGTCGCCGATGCTCCGTGGCGGCGGGCCTGCCGAGGTTCGCGGGCTGGCTCCCTGTTCGAGAGTCGACCGCCGGTGGGGACTTTCACCCCGCCCCGAAGACGATGGAATTGTTCGATTGGTCGCTAGCCTGACACCGGCCGAGATGAGGGTCAACTGCGCATGACCTTTGCGTTGACCCGCGGCCTTGGGGGATCGGACAATCGACCAGTGATTCACCGTTCGACGCGGCTCATCGCCCCGATCTCGCTCGGGCTGGCGGGGCTCCTCCTTCTGGTCATGAGCAGCCCGCCGTGGTTCAACGCGATTTGGGGCGAGGAGTCTGGCGTGTCATGGAGTGGCATCGCCCTCGCCGTGCCGCAGCTCGTGCTCGCGGCCTTCATGCTGCGTGGCTCCGGCGTCGCGACCGTGATTGGGGTGGCAATCGCCGCCGCGCTTCTGCTCCTGAATTTGCTCCTGTTGGTTCTCGCCACCGGTTCTCCACCGGGCACCGAAGTGTTCGCGACAACCAGTGCCTTGTACGCCCTTGTGATCGCCGGCGTGATGGTGGAGACCTGGCGCTCGGGCGAAGAGCCGATCGCTTAGGCAACGCGCAGCACGGCAGCCAGGTGCCCAGCCCACGGGTGTCCGGCCGGTTGCGATTGCATTGGTCCGTAGACCTACCGGTTGAGTACGAGCCGCCGTCCGTTGGGGGTATCGCGGAGCATCCGCGCCTACGCGGCTGGAGCTGAGTTCCCGCGTCCCCGGACCCAGCGGTAGATGACGTACGCGCCGCCGATGATCACCACGGCGTAGATGACGTACTCGAATGGCCGAACCGCCGCGTAGAGGTTCTCGTAGTTCTCGCCGAGCAGGAAGCCGGCGAGCAGCAGCGCGGCGTTCCACGGCAGTGAGCCAAGGGTGCTGAAGACCAGAAACCGGCCGAGCGGCATGCGCGCCACCCCCGCCGGATAGTTGATCAGGGCCCGCAGCAGCGGCACGAGCCGCGCGAAGAAGACGGCCCAGTCCCCGTAGCGGGCGAACCAGGCATCGGCCCGGTCGAGGTCGTCGGGGTGGATGTGGACGTACCGCCCCCATCGGTCGAGGAGCGGGCGGCCACCCCAGGCGCCGATCAGATAGCCAGCCAGCGAGCCGAGCACCGCCCCCACGGTCGCCACGATCAGCACCGCGATCCAGTTCCAGGGCAGGCCGGTCAGCGGCTCCACCACGGAAGGTTCGGCGGCGGACTGGCTCACCTTCCAGCCGGCCATCGGCACGATCACCTCCGAGGGGATGATCGGGACGAAGGTCTCCAGGCCGATGGCGATGGCCACGCCCACGTAGCCGATCGCGTCATACAGGTCCAGGAAGAACGGGATGATGACCTTGTCGATCAGCTCCAGCATCGGCTAGGCGTCGGGGTCGGCATGGTGATGGCTCAGCGGCACCGCCACCTTGTGCGGCTGCAGCTCACCAGGTGGCGCGGTCACATGGCCGGAGGCGCGCAGCCGCTCGTCGACCCCCAGGACGTGGACGGCCACGATCACCGAGACCAGTGCAGCGCCCGCGATCCAGCCGCCGAGCACGTCGATCGGGAAGTGCGCCCCCAGGTAGATCCGCGTCGCGCTGATGGCGAAGATCACGACGAGGGCCACCAGGTAGGCGCTGATCCCCTGTCTTCGGTCGGCTGCCAGGCGCGCGACGCAGAAGGCCGCCAGGCCGTAGAAGACGGTCGCGCGCAGGGCATGGCCCGCCGGGAAGTCCGCCAGGTCGTCGAGCCCGGTCTCGTTAACGTTGAAGAGCGCGGCGCCCAGCTGGGCCAGCGAGATCTCCTGGGTGGAGGTGAAGTACTTGAGCGCCCACTCCATCGGGAAGGCGAGCGTGCCGGCGGCAAGCAGCAGGGCCAGGTCGCGCCGCCCCTTGTAGAGCGCCAGCAGGCCGAGAAGACAGAACCCTGCGGCGACGAACCAGCCCGAGCCGAGGCCGCTGATGCCGAGCAACAGCATGTGCACCGGTGGGAGCATCCCCTCGATCCACTCCCGAAGGCCCGGCACGAACGAGCTCATCAGCCATTGCTCGGGCAGCGTGAACAGCGTGGTGCGCTTGAGGGTCACCAGCCAGAAGAGGGTCGGCAGGGCGATGAGGGTCAGGAGGAAGGCCGCTGCCGGGCTCGGGACCGCACCGCCCAGGCGGTCTTTGCCGTCCGCGTCCACGAGCAGGCGTCTCGTGGGGTCCGGCAGGCGTCGCACGTTCGTAGTATAGGTTCGCGCTCCGGGTCTACCGCCCCCGCCAGTCGCCCGCAGCGCCTCGAAAGGAGCTCGCTACGCAGCCACCCGAGCGCCCTCCCCTGACGATTTCCGGCCGCGACCTGACGATCGCGGACGTGGTCGAGGTGGCGCGCGGCGGCAGGCGCGTCCAGCTCAGCGACGATGCGGCAGGGCGGATGCGGGCCTCACGCGCGGTCGTGGAGGGGATCGTCACCGACGGACGCACGGCCTACGGCGTGACCACCGGCTTCGGGGATCTCGCCGACGTGCGGATCGAGCCGCAACAGACCGCGGAGCTGCAGCGGAACCTCGTCCGCTCGCATGCCGCAGGGGTTGGCGACCCGCTGCCGGCGGAGGTCGTGCGCGCCATGCTCCTGCTGCGGGCCAACGCGCTGGCAGTCGGCCTGTCCGGCATCCGCCCCGAGATCGTCGAGCTGCTGCTCGGCATGCTGAACGCCACCGTCCACCCCCTGGTGCCCTCCCGGGGAAGCGTCGGCGCTTCCGGGGACCTGGCGCCGCTCGCGCATCTGGCGCTGGTGCTCATCGGCGAGGGCGAGGCCTGGGTCGACGACGCCGGGCCGGGCCCGGGCGCCGAGGCGTTGGAGCGCGCCGGCCTGCACCCAGTAACCCTGGAGGCGAAGGAAGGTCTGGCGCTTCTGAACGGGACCCAGCTGATGGGCGCCCTGGCGGCGCTGGCCCTCGATGACGCGCGACGGCTGGCAACATCCGCGGACGTGATCGGTGCAATGAGCCTTGAGGCGATGCTCGGTACCGCGGCCGCATTCGACGAATCGCTCATCGCAGCACGTCCGCATCCCGGGCAGGTCGCAGTCGCCGCCCACCTCCGCGAGCTGCTGGCGGATTCGGAGATCGGCGCGTCACACGCCGCCAGCGCGCATCGCCTGCAGGACGCCTACTCGCTGCGCTGCATGCCGCAGGTGCACGGCGCGGTGCGCGACGCGCTCGACCATGTGGAACGGGTTCTCGCGGTGGAGATGAACGCAGCCACCGACAACCCGCTCGTCTTCCCCAGCGGCGAGGTGATCTCCGGCGGCAACTTCCACGGTGAGCCACTGGCGCTGGCGATCGACTACGCCAAGATGGCCGTGGCCGAGCTGGCCTCGATCTCCGAGCGACGGTCCGCGCGGCTGGTGGACGCCCACCTCAGCGGCCTGCCTGCCTTCCTGACCGATGCGCCCGGGCTGCGCTCCGGGCTGATGATCGCGCAGTACACCGCCGCGGCCCTGGTCAACGAGCTGCAGACGCTCGCCCACCCGTCGAGCGTCGACACGATCCCGACGAGCGCCAACCAGGAGGACCATGTCTCGATGGGCGCGACCTCGGCGCTGCACCTGCGCGAGGTGGTGGATCGCACGGACGCAGTGCTGGCCATCGAGGCGCTATGCGCGGCGCAGGGCCTCGACTTCCGTGCGCCGATGCGGCCCGGAGCCGGCGTGGCACGGGCGCACGCCCGCCTCCGATCGTTGGTCTCGCATCTCGCCGAGGACAGGCCGCCGGCCGATGACATCGGGCAGGTGAGGGAGCTGCTGCGCGCCGGAGAGCTGGCGATCGAATGACTGAGCTCCTCTTCACCCTGATCGAGCCCGACACGTTCGACGACATCCCCGCGCCGGCGCAGCCCGGCGCGCGCTGCCAGACGTGTGACTACTGGGAGCGGCTGGACGGCCACCGCGCGACCGAGGACGGAGAGGCGGCTCGCACGCTGAAGCTCTCGCGCCTCATGGCCGGAGAGCGGCTGGCCGGTGCCTACGGGATGCTGGCCTGGCAGTCAGGCGAGGACGGGGATCGACTGGCGGTCGGCTGGTGCCAATTCGGCCCGATCTCGGCCTATCCGCGTGCACAGGTGATCCGCGACCGCTACCCAGAGCTGCCCGAATCGCCGGCGCCGTGGGTCATCACATGCCTGCAGGTGGTCGAGGCGCACGAGGATCGCGAGGAAGCTGCAGGGGCGCTGCTGGATGCCGTCTGCGGCGACCTCGACCGGCGCGGCATTACGGCAGTCGAGGCGTACCCGGAGGGCGTCACGAACGCATGGGATCCCTCTCCGGGTCCTGCCAGCGCGTATCAGGCGAGCGGCTTCGCGCGCGTCGCCGGCGATGACCACTTCCCGGTCTACCGCCGCGAGCTCGGCAGCGAGGGGGCGGATGTCGGTTGGGGGGACCTGCTGGCTCGCACACCGTCTCCGGACGAGGGCGACGAGTGGCCGCTGCCACTCCCCAAGGGACCTAGCGAAGAGGACCTGTTCCGGCTCCCAGAGAAGCCGAAGCGTCCGAACCCATTCGGCGACGACGAGTAGGCATGCTGGAGGCCGGCCTCTGGGCGCTGGCAGCGGCCTCGACGCTGGTGGTCGGCGCAGTGATCGGGCTGGCGGCCAAGGTTCCACGCCGGATCGTCGGGCTCGTCATGGCGTTTGGGGTAGGCGCCCTGATCAGTGCCCTCGCCTTCGACCTGACGGAAGAAGCGTTCCGCATCGGCGGCACGCTGCCCGTGGCGGCAGGACTGGGAGCCGGCGCGCTCACCTTTTACGCTGGCAACCAGCTGATCAACCAGAAACGTCGTGGCGCGAAGGTCTCCAAGCCCGATGGCAACGGCGCGGCGATCGTGCTGGGCGCGCTGTTGGACGGCATCCCCGAGTCGATCGTGCTCGGTTCAACCCTGCTGGCCGGCGCCGGGATTTCGGTTCCTTTCCTCGCGGCAGTCGCCATTTCGAACGTGCCGGAGGCTCTGGGATCCGCCGCCGACCTGCGCCGCGAGGGACATCGGCCGGGCTGGATCGTTGGGGTCTGGGTCGCGGTCGCGGGCGTCTCCGCTCTCGCCGCGGCGATCGGCTACGGACTGCTGAGCGAAATGACCGGGTCCGATTGGGTGCCCGTGATCCAGGCCTTCGCCGCTGGAGCGATCCTGACGATGCTGGTCGACACCATGATTCCGGAGGCGTTCGCGGACGGTGGCAACCAGGTGGGTCTCAGCACGGTGCTGGGCTTCGCGGCGGCCTTCTTCCTGACCAAGGTCGGCTGAGCGCCCCGCCAGTCAGTGTCCTTAATCACCCGGCCAAGAATTGTGCCTCTCCGCGTGTTGTAGGAACTGAGGGTCATGCCGGGAGGGAGCCGCTCCTTGGACCAAGCCAGCTTCGCGGCTGCCGTCGAACGGCATTACCCCGGGCTGGTCCAGCGGTTGACGCTGGTGCTGCACGACGGCGAGGAGGCGAAGGACGTGGCGCAGGAGACCTACCTGCGGGCCTTCCAGGCATGGGATCGGTTTGACGGCACCGATGCGCGCGCCTGGCTGCACACCATCGGCCTCCGCCTCGCCTTCAATCGCCTTCGACGGCGTCGCCTTTGGAACCGATGGGTCCGCGGTCAGCGCACCGAGCCCACGTGGGTCGTGCCCGAGCGCCTCGATCTCTGGCGCGGCCTCGGTGAGCTTCGACCACAGCAGCGAGCCGCGCTCTTGCTCAACGTCCTCGACGGTTACACCCAGGCGGAGATTGCCATGATGCTGGAGGCTCCGGAGGGCACGGTCGCGGGCTGGATCGCCGATGCAAAGCGCCGATTGCGGGCGGTACTTGGGGACGTACCCAGCTGATGACGCCGGACGAGCGACTGCGTGGCGAGCTCGAAGCGCTCGAGTCCTCCGTGCCTGAAAGCCAGGCACCGCTGGGGTTCGATCGTGGCCGCACGTCATGGATGCGGCCGGCGTTAGCCGTCACGTCGGTCCTGTTGATCGCCACATTCGCCGTCTACTTGATGGCGGACCTCGTGGCTCCAACGCGTCCGACGGATTCGAACGCTGCAACGCCACAATCAATTGGACCGGTAACGGCCGAGACTCGCCGGGGGGACTTCACCCTGCGCGTCTTCTCGCCGCGAGCAACGTGGTGGAGCGATGAGGACATAGAGCTCACGGCGGCACTCGCATTTGAGGGCGAGGGCGAGGGCACGACGATCTGGTCGCCAACCGCCATCACATTCGACGTCGAGGAGATCAGTCACGGGCGCTACTTGGATCCGGGCATGGTCCCGATCTGCCAGGAGCGGACGCTCATGAAGGGCCACCCGATCGTGCAGCCCTATTTTGGCTTCTCGGACGATCCGTTCCACCTGCCAGCTGGGCGCTGGACGATTACCACCCGTGGGCGGGTGGGCGTCGATGCGTGTGGAGGTGAAGTCCTCGACATGCGAGTGAGCATCGTGCTCGAAGTGATGGAAGGTCCGGTCCCGTCGGGGGCAATCACAGCAACGCCGGATGGCGTCACTGAGGTCCACTGCCGGCTATCGTCGGCTGAGTGCGACCTTGCCCTCAGCTCCCTTCAGCTGCTCATTGAAGAACGTGCGGATCCCCGCTCCGTCGTCGTCGGGTGGGGGCGCGGACTCGCGTGGCATGCGGAAGTGCATGCATGCTGGGAAGACGGTCAATACGTTCTCATCGACGTCGTTGGACCAGGCGACGAGGTGCCCCCTGACCGCGCCGATCTGACTTGGTCCGCGCGCGAGAATCCTTGGGAGGTGGCGCCTTGTAGCTAATCCTCCCGGTCGCACAGCGCCACGTACGACCGGTCGTATGATCACGATGTGACGGCCACCGCCCCGAAGTCCGGTCCACGCACGGTCCGCGCGCCGCGCGGCACTGAGCTCTCATGCCTTGGCTGGCAGCAGGAAGCGGCGCTGCGGATGCTCATGAACAACCTCGATCCGGACGTCGCTGAGGACCCCGATCACCTCATCGTCTATGGCGGCACGGGTCGCGCGGCGCGCAGCTGGGAGGCCTTCGACGCCATCGTCGCCGAGCTTCGGCAGCTGGCCGACGATGAGACGCTACTTGTGCAGTCCGGCAAACCGGTCGGTGTCTTCAAGACCACGCGCGATGCGCCGCGCGTGCTGATCGCGAATGCCAACCTCGTCCCCCACTGGGCCACCTGGGAGCAATTCCGCGAGCTGGAGCGAGCCGGGCTGACGATGTACGGC
>DASSCW010000280.1:0-3431 GCA_035697465.1 Candidatus Limnocylindria bacterium
CGGATCCGCTTGTTGATCCGGCCCTTCGACTCGTAGCCCGTGACCCGCACCCTGCCGATCTCCGAGGTGCGGGCCACGTGCGTTCCTCCATCGGCCTGGAGGTCCAGACCCACGATCTCGATCGTGCGGACCTCGGTGATGCCCTCAGGCAGGAGGTTGATCTTCGTGCGGATCAGGTCCGGGATGGCGAACGCCTCGTCGCGCGGCAGGATGGCGACTCGGATCTCACGGTCCGCGGCGATCTCCTCGTTCACCCGCCCTTCGATCTCCGCCACCAGCTCGCCGGCCATCGTCTCGAACTCGAAGTCCATGCGTCCGGAGAGCGGCTCCATGTTGCCGCCGGTGACCGAGGCCTGGTAGTCGCGCCAGATGACGCCGCACAGCACGTGAAGCGCCGAGTGCGTGCGCATCAGGGCGTGGCGCCGGTCCCACTCCAGCTCGGCCGTGACTCGCGCTCCGACGGGCGGCAGCTCGCCGCTGACTGCGTGCCACACGTCGTCACCACGCTTTCGAGCTCCGGTGATCGCCCAACGTCCGGCGTCGGAGCGCAACCAGCCCGTATCCGCCGGCTGCCCACCACCGCCCGGGTAGAACACGGTCCGATCCAGCAGCACCTCGCTCGCTTCCGGATCGACCGCCAATACCTCGGCGTCGACGTCGCGCGCGTAGGCGTCGCGATAGCAGAGGTTGTCGCTCACGCAGAGGGGAGCGGGTCGCCGGCAGGCACCGAGACTGCGCCGCCGGCGAAAAGCTCGAGGGCGGCCGCGAGCTCGGCCTTCAGCCGGTCGCGCGGCATGACGCCGGCAGCCCGGACGAGCGTTCCGGCCAGGAGATCGACCAGCTGGTCCGCGTAGGAGTCTCGCTGCTCCGGGTGGCGCAGCTTGCCCTGGGCGGCAAGGCGGTCAAGGAGCTGATCGACCACTGCCGGGTAGCCCATCGTCTCCTGGGCCTGGCGCCGGCGCTCCGGGTCCGGGTGCGACGTCTCCCTGGCGACTGCCGCGATCAGGACCGGCTCGCGCGTCGCCAGGTCAGCCAGACCCTCGGCGACTTCCCGGAAGAGCACATCTGGCGGGCGATCGAGATCCTGGAGCAACGGGCCAGCGATCTCCTGCACGTAGCGAGCGCCGATCTCGCACAGGATCATCTCCTTGTAACCGAAGTAGTTGAAGACGCTGGTCCGGCTCATGCCCGCGGCGCGCGCGATGTCATCCATCGTGGTCGCCTCGACACCTCGCTCGGCGAACAGGCGCGCGGCAGCGTCGACGAGGGCCCGCCGGGTGCTTGCCTTCTTGCGCTCGCGGATGCCCATCCATTGCCTCGGACTTGGTCCCTGTGACGACGAAACCCCCAGGCACCGTGAAGATAGCAGCCACCCGGCCCTGCCGCATAGGGCTTGCTAGCATGGAGTGCCCCTGACAACTCCCATTGAACCGATGAGGGACCGCATGCAGTTCAGCGCCATGGTCGACGAGGTGCTCGACGGCTACTTCCGCCACAACCCGGTGCATGCCACCGAGATCGGGCATCACGCCTTCGATGACCGCTGGCCGGACCTGTCCGATGCGGGTCGCGCCGCCACCCGCGCCTGGCTGGCCGAAACATCGACCCGGGTCGACCGCATCCTGGATGCGAGCCTCACCCGGGACGAGGCGATCGACCGCCGCATCCTGAGCGAATATCTGGCCGCCGCACGCTTCGGCGAGGAGACCCTGGACGAGGCGTCGTGGAACCCGCTGAGCTACGTCTACCTGTTCGGCAACGGCCTCTTCAGCCTCCTCGCCCGTGAGTTCGCCCCGGCACACGAGCGCCTGCGGAGCGCCGCTTCACGCATGCGCGCCCTGCCCGAAGCCCTCGACCAGGCCCGCCACATCCTCCGCGCAGGCGGCGAACGGCCAATCAGCCGGTTCCACACGGAGAAGGCAGCGGAGCGGATCCTGGGGCTGCTCGACCTGGCAGACACGGCGGTCGAAGAGGCGCAGGCGCTCGACGACCAGGCGTTGCGTGACGAGGTGGCGGCCGCGGCCGATACGGCACGAGCGGCCATCAACGGCTTCAGCGAGTGGCTTCGCGACGAGCTCCTGCCGAGAGCCACCGGCGACTTCCGACTTGGTGCCGAGCTCTACGCCCAGAAGTTCCGGCACGCGCTCAAGACCGACATGACGCCGGCCGAGCTGGAGCAACGGGCAACATCGGGCTATGAGCATGCCCGGGCAGAGATGCTGCGGCTGGCTCGCGAGCTGTGGGCAGAGTGGGTGAAGGATGAGCCGATGCCGTCCGATGAGGGTCAGATCGTGCGTCGCGTGCTCGACGCCATCGCCGCTGAGCACCCCCGCGCCGATGAGCTGCTCGACTTCTGCCGCCAGGAGAACGAGCGCATCGAGGCCTTCATCGTCGAGCGTGACCTGATCGGCCTGGCAGACGAGCCGCTGCAGATCGTGTGGACGCCGCGGTTCCTGCGCGCTTTTGGCGGCGCGATGCTGATCCCACCTGGGCCGCTGGACCGTGGGCTCGACTCGTTCTTCGCCATCACCCCGATGCCCGACGACTGGAGCGACGAGCGCAAGGAGTCGTACCTGCGCGAGGACAACAACCGGATGATGCGGCTGCTCACCATCCACGAGGCGGTGCCCGGCCACTACCTGCAGCTGGCCTACTCGAACCGGACAGGGTCGAAGGTACGGGCGATCTTCGGGTCCGGCGTCTTTGCCGAAGGGTGGGCCGTCTACGTCACTCAGGTGATGATGGACGTCGGCTACGGGGCGGATGACCCAGCCCTGATGCTCGTCCACTGGAAGTTCTTCCTGCGCAGCATGACGAACGCCCTGATGGACCTGCGCATCCACGCCGGCTCGATGACCGAGCAGGAGGCGATGGAGCTGATGGTCGAGGGAGGCTTCCAGGAGGAGGGTGAGGCGACCAACAAGTGGGACCGAGCCCGCCTCTCGTCAACCCAGCTGTGCGAGTACTACCTGGGCGCCGTGGGCATGGAAGACCTCGAGGCAGAGGCTCGCCGACGGGCCGCGGCAGAGGGGCGGGAGTTCGTCTATCGCCCGTTCCTGGAGTCCGTCCTGGCCCACGGCACGCCGTCGCTGCCGGTGATCCGCGACATCCTCTTCCCAGGCTGAAGCTAGGCGGCGGCCAAGAGATCGACGGCCTGCCGCGCCAGGTCGAGGATGGAGGGCTGGCCCAGATCGCGGTGGCTCAGCACCAGCGCGGGGTTGAAGGTGTTGGTGGTGCCCATCACCACCAGCGTCAGGTCTTCCGTCGGGAGATGGACGAGCAGCGAGGTGAAGCCGCGCAACAGCCCCGAGTGGCCGTAGCCTTTCACCTCGTCCACGGAGATCCGCTCCGCGCCCATCCCGTACTGGTGGCGCGTGAAGTCCAGCATGTGCCGCATGCCGGTCGCTCCCAGCACCTGGCCGCCATACAGG
>DASSCW010000281.1:0-3056 GCA_035697465.1 Candidatus Limnocylindria bacterium
ACCCTCAATCGCCACCGCCACCTCATGGAAGGTGTACTGGAGCGAGCCGGCTATCGCACCGGCCGCCAATACGCCGGCAACGATTTTCCGGATCTGGCCCGGGTTTTCGTACAGGACGTAACTGATGAAAGGCACGCGAGGGTCGGACCGCAGCCATTGCTCCGTGGCTTCACGAGTAGCCGCTATACCGCGGTAATTGGGGGAGTCCTCGCGCGCTAACAACGTCCTAGCCGCGACGACGTCGGCCTGGTGCAGGCGCTCAAAGGTCACGTCCCTAGGTTTGGTGTAGGAGCCGGTCGGACGGAATGACGTCGACGCGGACGTAGTTCCGGCCACCGCGGTGCTCATGCTCGTCGGACTTCTCATGGTTCGACGACAAGGAGGCACCGGCGATGGCCGGAGCAGACAGGATGGCGATCGAGGAGGTCGTCAGGAAGGTGTTGGTCGACGAGCACGCCGATGTGTTGCGCGAGTCGGTGCAGTGGCTGGCGCGGCAGTTGATGGAGGTCGAGGTCGGCGAGCTGATCGGCGCCGAGCGGTGCGAGCGCACCGAGGATCGCGCGACGCATCGCAACGGCTATCGCGCGCGGCGCTGGGACACCAGGGCCGGCGAGATCGAGCTGCAGATCCCCAAGATCCGCCAGGGCAGCTACTTCCCGAGTTTCCTGCAGCCCAGAAAGCGCTCCGAGCAGGCGCTGCTCAGCGTGGTCCAGCAGGCCTATGTGTGCGGCGTCTCGACCAGGCGCGTGGACCAGCTCGTGGAGAGCCTGGGGCTGCGCATCAGCCGTTCGGAGGTCTCACGGATCTGCGCGGGGCTGGATGAGCAGGTCGAGGCGTTCCGCACGCGGCCGTTGGAGGGCCGCTACCTCTATCTGTTCCTCGATGCCAAGGTCGAGAAGGTCCGCGACGGCGGCCGGGTGGTGCGCAAGTGCGTGGTCATCGCCCATGGCGTGCACGAGACGGGCCGGCGGGAGATCATCGGCCTGGACGTCGGCGCCGCGGAGACCGAGGCGTTCTGGACGGACTTCGTGCGCTCGCTGGTCGCCCGCGGCCTGGTCGGCGTGCAGCTGGTCATCTCCGACGCCCACGAGGGGCTCAAGAACGCGATCGCCAAGATCCTCGGCGCGCCGTGGCAGCGCTGCACCGTGCACTTCCTCAGAGACTGCCTCGGGCACGCCCGCAGAGATCAGCACGGGCTGCTGGCGGCGCTGATCCGCCCGATCTTCAACGCCGACTCGCTCGACCAGTCGCGCGATCGACTCAGCGAGGCAGTGGCGGCGTTGGAGGCAAAGCTGCCCAAGGTCGCCGCGCTGCTGGAGGGCGCCGAGGACGACATCCTGGCCTTCTACGCCTTCCCCACCGACCACTGGCGCAAGCTCAGAAGCACCAACCCGCTTGAACGCTTCAACCGCGAGATCGGCCGACGCACCGACGTCGTGGGGATCTTCGCCGACGACCGAAGCCTGATCCGCCTGGCCTCGATGCTCGCCATCGAGCAAACGACTGTCATGAAGGGCGGGCCTGTGGCGGTTCGGTCCTCCCCGCGCCACAGACTCGGCGCTTGCTGATCACCGTTTCGACGCGAGGAGGACCGCATGCAGTATCTCGGGATCGACTGGGGCACCCGGCGCGCCAGTTGGTGCGCGCTCGACGAGCACGGCGCGCTGCGGGAGGGCGTGATCCCCGCCGACCAGGACGGTCTCGCGCGGCTTGGGTTGACGCTCGACGGCGAGGAAGTCCGCGGGTGCATCGAGATGATGAGCGGCGCGGTGTGGGTCCGCGACCGACTGGCCACGGTCGGCTGGGACATTCGCCTGGCCGACGCGCGCAAGGTCAAGTCGATCGCCCCCTTGGCGTGCAAGACCGACCGCGTCGACGCCCGCGTGCTCGCCGATCTCGTGCGCCGCGACCTGGTGCCCGAGGTGTGGGTGGCCGACCCGGAGGAGCGCGCCAACCGCGAGCGGCTGCGCCGGCGCTCGCACCTGGTCAGGTTGCGCACCTCGGCGATCAACCGCACCTTCGGTGTGCTCACGCAGTGGGGGCTGCGGCGCAACCTGACCGCGCTCAGGAAGCCCGACGCGATCGACGAGCTCGCCGCGCACGGCGTCCCGGCGGTGTGGCTTCAGTCGATCACCACGCTGCTGGCCGTCATCGACGACCTTGACCGCCACCTCGGTGTGCTCGAGGCCGAGCTGCGCCCCGTCGCGCGCGCCGACGAGCGCGTCAAGCTGCTGATGAGCATCCCCGGCGTCGCCGAGCTGCTGGGCCTGACGATCGCCTCGGAGATCGGCGACATCGCCCGCTTCCCGACGGCGCGCAAGCTCGTCGGCTACTCCGGCCTGACCCCGACGGTCAAGCAGTCCGGGCAGAGCTCGCGCACCGGCCGCCTGTCGAAGGCCGGCCCCGACACGCTGCGCTGGGCCGCCGTCGAGGCCGCCCAACACGCCTGGCGAGCGAACAGCCCCTGGCACCGGCTCTACACCGACACCAAGAAGCGCCACGGCAAGAGCAACCCCGCCAAGGCCGCCGTCGCGCGCAAGGTCCTGATCGCCAGCTGGCACGTCCTCGCCCGCCGCGAGCCATTCAAACACAGCGCTGCCGCAGCCGCCGTCGCCGCCATGGCGTGAGCGGCACCGATCCTGCCCCGGCAAGCTCCTCCATTCGTCTGGCCCACCGAGGCCCACAAACGATCTGAGAAGCCGGGACAGCTGCAACACGACAACGTGCGCGGACCCAAGCGCCGAAAGAGATCTCAGCACCCACTGCCGGACACCCCACGCGGGCCACCACGGCCGCGCGGCTTGACATCACCCCACACCTTCAAAGAGACGAGTGGCTGGTCGGCCGGCGCTACCTATCCGCCGCGTCGATGGGGCCGCTCCTCGAGGAGCGGCCCCATCGCCACACCGACGAGGAGGTCCTCGAGCTCCAACCGGCCTACACAGCCACGCACATCACCGACGACATGAGCAACGAGCTCTTACACCACGTCCCGGGACTTGACTCGCTCAAAGAGCCATGACATCTGCCAAGCGGAGGGACCTTTCGCCTGGGCC
>DASSCW010000282.1:0-4202 GCA_035697465.1 Candidatus Limnocylindria bacterium
ACGATGAGCAGATAGATGCCCGGCGGCTTGTGGTCCCACACATCGGCGTAGAGGACCGCGCCGTCTCGCATCCGGTTGGCGACCTCGACGAAGACCGCCGCGTCGAGGGAAGGGCCGGTCATGAGCCCCGGCGCCAGGAGAAGCGCCGAGAGTCCCGTGACGGCGAGCGCTTGCAGCATCGCCGCTGATTGTGGTCTGGAAGTCGCGCGGATGGTGACGGCGAATCGGCACACTTGGCGCAGATGACCAAGCGCTTCGTGATCGCCCTGCTCTTCGCGACGACGATCATCCGGATCGCCCTGATCGCCGGCAACTGGGGCTTCGAGGACGTAGAGGCCTACTGGCAGGCGGCCCTGCGTCTCCGAGATGGGCAGCCGCTCTACCCCACCGGCGTCGACCCGGACAGCTATGCGGTCTTCCGTTACACGCCGTGGTTCGCGTGGCTGTGGGTGCCGCTGACCTACCTCGATCGCGGAATCGTCGAGTGGGCATGGGGCGCGGTCCTGGCGGCCGCGTCCGCGGCGATCGTGGTGGCCCTCCTCCGACGTCGAAGCGCCGCCGCTGTCGCGCTGGCCATGGTCATTGCCCCGTGGCTTCTCTCCCTGGTCCAGGTGGGCAACATCCAGCCGCTGGTCGTGGCCGCGCTGGCCTTCGGCACGTCCCGCTGGTCCGGGCCGCTGTGGGTGGCGATCACGGCATCGCTCAAGGTGGTGCCGATTGCCTGGACGCTGGTCTACGTGGCACGCCGTGACTGGCCGCGACTTGCGATCACGCTGGCAGTCGCCGCTGTCCTTTCCGCACCGATCTTTCTCAATGACCTGGCTGGCTACTCGACCGATCCCGGCCGGTCGTTCTCCTTCTATTACTGGGTCTCGCCGGCCGCCTGGCTGATCGGCGCGGCGGCGGGCGGCCTGCTGGCCGTGTTCCTGGCGTTCCGGCGGTCCGAGTGGGTATGGCCGGCGATTGCGGTGGCCGTGATGCTCGCCGCTCCGCGGTCGCACGTCACCTACGCCACGTTCCTGGTGATCGGGCTGCTTGACGGAAGCCGGGATCGAATCCGATGACGGCGACCGCCAGGCGTTACAGGCGCAAGTGGTGGGTGCCGCTCACCATCGTCCTCCTGGTCATCCTCATCCCCCTCCTCCTCGTCGGCCCGCCGTCGAGGCGGGAGCCGCTCCTCCGCCTGGAGCTCGTGACCGACACGCTGCAGGAGCCGGTGGCCATGGCGGGCGATCCAGCTGACCCGGAGCGCCTGTTCGTGGTCGAACGCGCCGGCCTGGTCGTGCTCGTCGAGGACGGCGTCCGCGCGGAAGCTCCCCTCCTGGACCTGCGCGATCTGGTGCTGGCCGATGGCCTGGAGCAGGGGCTGCTTGGCATCGCGCTGCATCCGGGGTTCGAGGAGAACGGGCGCGTCTTCCTCTACTACACCAGCATCGCGGACGAGATGGTGCTGGCGGAGTACGCGCTCGGTGCGCCACAAGGCCGCATCCTGCTGTCCATCCCGGATCCGAACCCGTTCCACAACGGCGGCCAGCTTGCGTTCGGGCCCGATGGCCACCTGTACGTCGGGGTGGGCGACGGTGGCCTGCTTCCCGACGGGTGGCGCGACGGCCGCGACCCGGCCAGCCTGCTCGGCAAGATCCTGCGCCTGGACGTCGACTCACCACCCGCGACCGGCCTGGAATACGCCATCCCGGCGGACAACCCGTACGTGGCTGTCGCGGGCGCCAGGCCGGAGCTGTGGGCGATCGGCCTCCGCAACCCATGGCGATTCGCCTTCGACCTGCCGAGCGAGACCCTCTGGATCGCCGACGTCGGCCAGCTGAAGTGGGAGGAGCTGGATGTGGTCCCCATCGGCTCAGGGGGCCTGGACTTCGGCTGGAACATGTACGAGGGGCGCCAGTGCTTCGAGCGCGAGTCTTGCGACCCCACCGGCCTGACCATGCCTACGATCGTTTACGCGCATAGCCAGGCGAACTGCGCGATCGTGGGCGGCCTCGTCTACCGCGGTCCCGAAGGGCGGCTGGACGGCCAGTACCTGCTCGGCGACTACTGCTCCGGGCGCATCTGGACCGTTGGCCCCGGGGAGCAGGCGCTGGCACTGCAGGTCGACACGGACCTTCTGATCACCTCGTTCGGCGCTGGGGCGGATGGCAATGCCTACATCCTTGCCCAGGGAGGCTCGATGCATCGGATTGTCCAAACGCTCATCGAGGCACCTTGAGCGGGCGTTTCGTGCAGGTGTGGGCGACGGCCTTCGCGCCGGCGGCGCTGGCCGCTACGTATGTCCTGAACATTGCCGTGACTACGGGAATGAGTCCCTTTGCGATTGGACGGGCATTGGTCCTGGCCGTGGTTGCTGCGTGCGCAATCACAGGCATGGCCGTTCTCCTGCTGCGCAATCCGGCACGCGGGGGACTGGCCGCTACCGCTCTGGTGGCTTTCATCATTGTGGGCAGAGACGTCGCCCTGATCGTCGGCAACGTCCTCCACGCCGTGCCGGCCTGGCAGGCGCTCCTTCTCCTCACGCTTGCGGCGGCACTCGTTCTGGCCGCATTTCGGACGTTGCGGAGCAGCGGTCGCAAGGCTCCGTCGGCGCCGGCCTGGATGCGGGCAGTCAACGTCCTGGCGCTCGCCTCAATTCTCGTGTTCGTGGCGTCGGCGACATCGCAGGGCCTCTTGGGGCAATGGGCCGACGACCTGCAGCAGGGCAGCGACCTTGAGTCCGCAGCGGATCGCTCAGCGGTAGTTCGCGAAGGACCGGATATCTACTTGATCCTGCTCGATGGCTATCCGCGTGCCGATGTCCTCGCCGGCCAATTCGCCTTCGACAACTCCGACTTCCTGGAGGCACTCGGCACTCGAGGTTTCGACGTGTCGACATCCAGCCACTCGAACTATGTGCTCACCGAATTCACCCTCCTTTCCATGTTCAACATGGACCTGTTGCAGGAGATCCCCGAGCTCCGCCCTGTCCTGGACGGCACTCTGCCCGCGCAACCAGCCTCCCGTAACGCGCTGAATCAGAACCCGAGCTTCGATGTCCTGCGCGATCACGGGTACGCGATCGTCGGACTTGCGGGCTCATATGAGGATGTCGCACTCCGTCGAGCGGACGTGTTCGTTCAGACCGACAACATCAACGAGCTTGAGTGGGAGCTGCTCGCCAACACCTTCGTGCTCGACGTGATCGACTGGATCGCGCCGCACTATTTCGCCGATCGTCAGCGCGCATTCATCGACTCGAGCTTCGAGCAGGCGAGGCGCATCGCCGAGAACCAGCGCCTGGGGCCACGGTTCGTCATGGCACACGTCTTTGCCCCGCGCTCACCGCTCGTATTCGGTCCTTCCGGCGAAGCGGCTGACCTCGAAGTTCTGAGACGCACGGAGGACACGGCCGCCGCCGCAGGCTTGAGCCAGGAGGAGTTCGGTCAGCGGTTGATCGGCCAGGTCACACATGTGAACCGGAAGACGATCGACCTCATCGACGCCATCAGGTCGAATTCCCCCACACCCCCGGTGATCATCGTGATGTCAGACCACGGCTCAAGGTCCCAAGCCCTCGATCCGTCAGCTGCCACGCCCGATCAGGTTCGCGAGCGCTTCGGAACGCTGTTCGCCGCGTTCACTCCGGACCAGAGCGAGGTCTTCCCCGACGACGTCACGCCCGCCCAGGTGATGGGACTGCTTCTCAACGCCTACTTCGATGTGCCTTATCGCGAGCCCGGCGACGGAATCTACGCGAGTGAAGCGGACCACTACACGCTTGTTCGGCTCGGTGACGCGCCGCCGACTCCCTCCCCCTAGCTGCAGGTACGGAGGAAAAGCACCTCGTTGTCGTCGCGGTACTGCTCGCACCAGCCGGCAGCCTCGGCCGGGCCGCGCGTGACGGTCGCTTCGGGCTCCAGCAGGAGCGCGTCCACCTCGTACGCGTCGGCCAGCGCTTCCCAGCCGGGGTCAGCCATCTTGATCGCGTCGTAGTCCTCCAGCACCTGCTGGTCATACATGTCGTTGCGCCCGTCGACGAACACGAGGCCGCCACTCGCGTTCAGCTCGTGAATGACGTAGCCGCCCCAGCCGTACTCGGCCAGGACACGCGCGCTCGGGAAGACGCGATGCAACTCCTGCACCCCCTGCACCGGGAACCGCTTCTCGATGTTGCCGGCAATCCCCGCGCCGGTGCCACGGGGCACGAGCACGAA
>DASSCW010000283.1:0-4915 GCA_035697465.1 Candidatus Limnocylindria bacterium
AGATCGCCAGCCGGGCCCACAGGGCCGCGGGGAGTCCCCTGCGAGGGCATCGGGACTGGTGATCCGACGACGCAGCATGAAGGTGCAGGAAGAGGCTGCCCGCGAGGCGGAGCGTCGTGCCCTGTTCGTCGAGCTTGCCCAGCGACCCGACACCGTGTGCCCCTTCCTTGGCATGGTGGACGCCCGGACCAAGTACGAGGACGGGGCGGCCGATGGGCACCGCTGCTACGCCTTCGGCGATCCCGCGGAACTGTCCGCCGAGCAGCAGACGAAGGTGTGCCTCCAGCGGGGCTACGGGAACTGCCCGCGCTACCTGCGCGGCGTCCTCGTCATCCCGACCGAGGAGCTCGAGGCGCTGCGTCGCCCGCTCCCACCAGGTCAGCGGCCGCCGCCCGCCCCGGCGGCAGCGGCGAAGCCCGCGCGGAAGGGCCGCGCTCGCGCGCTCCTCGCGGTCCTGGGCGTGCTGGTCCTGTTGGGCGCTGCCGGAGGCGGAGCCTTCTGGTATCTCCGCAACCAGGTGGCGTCCTCTGCCGTGGCGTCAACGCTACCTGGTGGCACCGACTTCAGCGCCGAGCTGATCAGCCTGTCCGAGCCGGACGCGGGCGGACAGACGGTGAATGCCACGGTCTTCATCGGTGAGGCGGACGCCGTGCCGAGCACAACCCTCGTCTACGTGTTCGACCTCTCCAGCAGCACCTTGCAGGGTGAGGCTTGCGGACGTGATCGGAACCACGACGGGCTGGAGGACACGCCGCTCGACTGTGAGATCGCGGCCGCCAATGCGCTCAACGCCCAGGCGATCACCAACGGGACTGTCGCGGAGGTTGGTCTTGTTGGGTTTGCGAACGGGGCCGTGAGCGCCGACCTGGCCGATGAGGCGGGCGCGCAGTCGCTGATCGATCCAGCGAGGGACGACGACACCGACGGGACGCCAAATGTGATCGAGGCGATGGAGTCCGCCTTCAGTGGGGACCGATCGCAGCCGGTGGGGTTCCACGAGTACACCGAGGCCACCACCGATACGAGGACCACGGCATTCAGCGCGGGCATCGCCGCGGCCTGCGCGCTTCTGGCCGAGACAGAGAGCCCGAATCGGCTGGTCGTCTTTCTGTCGGACGGCGGGAATCGCGGGGGCGAAGACGTCTCGAGCGTGCTTCCCTGCGCGACCGCTGCCGTCTTCCAGACGTTCGCCGCAGGGTCTGGAGCCAGCTGCGGCCAGCCCTCCGAGTTCGGAGGGCTCGACACCGTGGCCGAGCTCACCGATGGCACCTGCACGACCGTCAGCGACCTCACGCAGCTGCCGGACATCCTGGAGGCGGTGGTCGTGCCGCAGATCCTTCGGGTGCAGCTGACCGTCGACGACGGCGAGCCGATCGACATCAGCCAGGCGGCCACGCCGTCTCTGCCCGAGCCCGGTCCGTCCACGATCCAGATCGATTATCCGATCCCGGCGCTGGCGGAGGGCGACCACCAGCTGTGCCTGACGGTGTTCGCGTCCGATGCCGGCGGCCCCGGATCGATCGAGAGCTGCTCTCCGGTGGGGAGCGGCGGCGGACGTTTGACCTCGTCGGACTGAGCTCCACGCCCGGCTGACTGACCCTGGCTGGGACAACCTGGTCCCAGGACCATCTTCCCCCGTGGCCCTGCACGAAACCCCTTGACGGGGGTGCCTTGCCCTGTATGATGGCGCCCTGTGGTCCAAAGTGGGGCCAAATGGGGAGCAGTGGTAAACGACAGGCATCATGGACCGAGCGTCGTTTCTGACCGGGGAGTTCCGGCATGCGCTGGACGACCGGGGCCGCGTGGCGGTCCCGGCGCGCTTCCGCGGCCGGCTTGCGGCAGGAGCGACCCTTGCTCGCTGGCTCGACCGCTGCCTGGGCCTTTTCCCGCAGGACGAGTGGGACGACCTGGCGTCGAAGCTGCGCGCCCTGCCACTCACCAACCCGCGGGCACGGGAGTTCGCGCGCTTCATGTCCTCCGGGGCGGTCGACGTGGAGCTGGACCGTCAGGGACGCGTGCTGGTGCCGAGCTACCTGCGCGAGTACGCGGGCCTCTCCGAGGGCGAGGTCGTTGTCGTCGGAGCGCTCAACCGGCTGGAGATCTGGGCGCCATCGGCCTGGCAGCCCTACCGGGCAAAGATCGAGGACGAGCCGGAGGCGCTCGCCGAGCACCTGGCCGACCTCGGCATCTAGCGGGACGCGACGCCATGACGCACGTCACGACCCCGCCATTCATGCGTCTCCGGGCCGATCGGCCCGCCAACCGACCAGTGAGGTGCGAAAGCGATGGGAGAAGGGCACCTGCCGGTCCTGGTCGACGAGGTTCTCGCCTCTCTCGACCCGCGGACGGGCAGCTCCCTCGCGGATTGCACGGTCGGAGGCGGAGGGCACGCCGAGCGGCTGCTGGAGGCCTCGTCTCCCGATGGTCGCCTGCTCGGCCTCGACGCCGACCGGGCGGCCATCGCGGAGGCGCAACGCGTGCTGGCGCAGTTCGGCGAGCGTGCCGTCCTGCGCCAGGCCAACTTCGCGGCTCTCTACGACGTCGCGCGGGAGGAGGGTTTCATCCCGCTGGACGGCGTCCTCTTCGACCTTGGCCTCAGCAGCTACCAGCTGGCCGACCCGGCACGCGGCTTCAGCTTCGCTGCCGATGCGCCGCCGGACATGCGGTTCGATGAAGAAACAGGCCTCTCCGCGCTCGACCTCATCGACCGTACGACGGACCGAGAGCTCGCCGGCATCCTCGCGACGTTTGGTGAGGAACGCCATGCAGGTCGTATCGCGAAAGCGATCCTGGCGGCGCGCGCGGAGGGTCGGCTGATGACAGCCGCCGACCTCGCCGCGATCGTGGCTGCCGCATCGCCCGCGCGAGGCGCCGACGCCGGTCGCATCCATCCAGCGACACGCACCTTCCAGGCGCTCCGGATCGCGGTGAACAGGGAGCTGGAAGTCCTGGGAGCGGGACTCGCCGGCGCACTTGCCGCCCTCCGACCGGGCGGCCGCCTGGCCGTCATCAGCTACCACTCCGGTGAGGATCGGATCGTCAAGCGCTTCATGGCTCGTGAGAGTCGGGACTGCGTCGAGGACCCGCTGCCGCCGGTCTGCACCTGCGGGCATCTGGCCCAGCTGCGCGTGATCGTCAGGCGGGGGATCACGCCCAGTGCCGAGGAGATCAGCCGCAACCGCCGCGCGCGCAGCGCTCGACTGCGCATCGCCGAAAAGCTGGCACCCGCCAGCAGTTAGCCCAGGGAAGGAGGGTCCCATCATGAGTCGAGGAAGACCGCGTCACCAGGCCAGCCGCCGCCGCATGTACTCCGCACGCCAGCGTGAGCTGCGCGAGCGCCGCATGCGCGACGTCGACCAGCAGCAGTACTGGCTCTCCGACAGGGTGGCGGCCATCGAGATCGAGGAGAACCTCGACTTCGAGTCGCCCACCTCCTGGGCCATCAGCCTGCCGCGTCGCACAGCGGCCTGAGCGCACCGATGGCCATCAGCGGGGCGCGGCCAGCAACGAGGATCGGCATCTTCGGCCGTCCTCGGCCGCGCCCACGCACTGTCGCACCGTCGCGTCGCCGGCCCGCTGCCGGACGGCGCACGCGGCGGGTCACCGGCATCTCCGGGGCGCTGGTCACGATCGCCGCCGCGGCGGGGCTCGCCCTCTTCTACCTGAGCCAGTCGAGCCACGTGGCGGCGACCGGCTACGAGATCGCGGGGCTGCAGGCGCAGCTCGGCGAGCTGCGCGCCGAGCAGCAGCAGCTCGTATTCCGCATCGGCGAGGCTCGCTCGCCGGCGGTCATCACCCGCCGTGCCAGCGGAAAGCTGGACCTCATCCCGCTCCCGGCGCAGGCCGTGACCTTCGCCAAGCCATCGACCAACGACCGCTGAACCGACGGCCCGACCCTCGAGGAGGGCGGAGGCCGAGGAGAAACCATGCTCGCCAGGACCGACAGCCGAGCCCGTGCCCTGCTCCTGCTCGTCGTCGCGACCATCGTCGCCGGCGGCATTGGCACGCGCCTCGTCTGGTGGCAGGTCGTGGAGCGCGATCGGCTGGCGACCATCGCGTTGCACCAGCTGGCACAGAACGAAGAGATCCCGGCGACGCGTGGCCAGATCACCGACTCCAACGGCGTCCTGCTCGCCACGTCGGTCGAGCTCCAGTCGATCTTCGCCACGCCACCCACCATCGAGGATCCTGAGAGCACCGCCGCCCTGCTGGCGCCCATGCTGGCCCTGGACGTCGACGAGCTGCGCTCCCGGCTGAGCGGCGACGACCCGTGGGTCTGGCTGCGTCGTCGCGTGGAGCCGGAAGTGAGCGCCCGGGTGCAGGCGCTGGACCTCCCCGGCGTAGGGATGCTGCCGGAGACGAAGCGTGTCTATCCGGTTGAGGGAGTCTCGCCGGACACGACGATCGCTGCCCAGGTGCTGGGCTTCGTCAACCTCGACGGCATCGGCCAATACGGCATCGAGTCGAGCGAGGACGCGCTGCTGGCCGGGCTGCCGGGATCGGTCACCGCGCAGGAGGATGTGATCGGGCGTCAGATCGCCGACTCCGTTTACCAGCTGCGTGAGCCGGTCGATGGCTCGGACCTGCGGCTGACCATCGACTCCGGACTGCAGCACCTGCTCGAGGCGGCGATGTGGGACACGTACCGCCGCAACAGCGCCAAGGGCGTGACCGGGGTCGTCATGGACGTCAAAACCGGAGCAGTGCTGGCGCTGGCCACCTTCCCGTCCTACGACGCGAATCGCTACAGCGCCCTTGATGCGGCCCTCTTCACCAACCCGGCCGTGACCCGACAGTACGAGCCAGGGTCGGTGATGAAGGCCTTCACCATCGCGGCCGCCCTGGACGCGGAGGCGATCACAACTCGCAGCAAGTTCCGCGACGACAACAATCTGCGGCTCTCCGGCGTCCGGAT
>DASSCW010000284.1:0-8465 GCA_035697465.1 Candidatus Limnocylindria bacterium
GCGGGTGGGCCCACCACCTGGGTGGCCTGGGCGTTGACGAAGATCGCCACACCGCTCACCACGGCGGTGACCACCGCCAGGCCGATGCCGAGGCGTGCCCGCGATGGGGACGCATCGACCGATCGAAACCAACGAATCATCGAATCTCTCCTTCCTGACCCTGGGCGGGATCGGCTCTGGCGACCGAGATCGCGTCGGCGATCTCAACCGCTAGCGCTGCGGGGACGATCCGGATCACGCTGCCGGCCGCAACGATGACCCAGTCCCCGGCACGCACTTCCGGAGCCGGCAAGATCGACGCACGGCGCCTGATGCCGTCGTGCTCGACGACCGCCCAGTTGCCGTCGATGGAGATGACGCGACCCGGCAGTGTCAGGCACATTCGCCGCCCCTCCCCTCCTGGGCGGATAGCCGCCGGACCCAATGGGCGACGCGCTCCGCTGCCTCGGGGACGCTGATCGCCACGGTCGGCGACAGCGCCGCGCCGATCTCCCAGTCTCTCCCGGCGATCCCAACGAAGCGCCCCTGGAGCGGCGATGCTCGCAGCTGGTTGGCGATGCCGACCACCATGGTCAACGGCAACGCATGACATGACGACGGCACGAAGTCACCCGGCTCGCGTGCCGCAATGGCCGGCAGCTCGAGATCGATGACCTCTCCCGCAGGCGGCCCGTCCACCGCGTCGATGACGATCACCGGCGCCCCATCGCCAAGCAGGTCGTCCGGCATGAGCTGGCCGACCGGGCGGACCCGGGTCATCGCGGCCGTCGCTCGGGGGAGCGCATCCACGATCGCCGCCGCCACCCCATCGTCCCCGCGCAGTGCCTCACCGCACACGAGCAACTCGACAACGGGCATCCGTCAGGCCCCCTCAATCCGCAGATCGAGGAAGTGGGTCGCACAGCTGATGCACGGGTCGTAGCTGCGGATGAGCTGCTCGAGCTGCCGCGTCGCCTGCGCATGCGGCAGGTCGATGACACGTGGCGCGAACTCGGTCAGATCGTGCTCGATGGCTGCCTGGTTCTGGCTGGTCGGCGGCACGATCTGCGCGTGCTGCACGGCTCCCTCGTCACCCACCACGTAGCGGTGATACAGCAGCCCTCGCGGTGCCTCCGTGGCCCACGCGGCGATTCCGGCTCTGGGAGTAAAGGTCGCCAAAGGCACGTCAGGCTCGCGGTAGGCGTCGACGATGTCAGCGGCTTCCGCAAGGGCGTGGACGAGCTCCACCCCACGAGCCACGATGCTGCGGAACACGCTGGTCCGCAGCTCATCGCCGAGGCCGGTCGCCTGCAACGCCTCCCTGGCGATGGGATGCAGCGTCGATCCCGCAAGCACCACCCTCGCCGCCGGCCCGAGAAGGTAGGGCACACCATCGCGAGCCCTGGCCTGGAGCGCATTCGACCACGGAACCTGCTGCTCCGCGAAGGCGGAGGGCCATTCCGAGGGCTCCAGATCCAGGCCATCGCTGGACACGATCCGCCCGTCATTCATCGGGTACTCGGTCGGATGGCGGAGCGCCACGAGTCGGGGTTCCCGGTCGAAGGCTGGAGGCGGGAGGCTGGCGGCCCAGCGCACCGTCTCGCGCGCGTCCTTGATTGCATCATCCAGTTCGACGGCAAGCTCGGTCAGGTCCTGTCGTCGAGGGGCTCGCGAGAAGCCGCCGACGCGGACGCTGACCGGATGGATCGCCCGCCCGCCGATGAGCGCGACGAGCCGGTTGCCGAGCTTCTTGAGGCGCAGGCCGCGCTCGACGATGGCCGGATGGTCCCCCGCCAGCTCGACAGCGCTGGGATAGCCGAGAAAGTCCGGCGCGTGCAGCAGGTAGATGTGCAGCGCGTGGCTCTCGATCCATTCGCCGCAGTAGAAGAGGCGGCGCAGGCGTCGCACTTCAGGATCGATCTGGACCCCAAACAGACGCTCAAAGGCGTGGACCGCCGACATCTGGTAGGCGACTGGACAGATCCCGCAGATGCGCGCGACGATGTCAATGACCTCGTCTCCCGAGCGCCCAACCACCAGGCGCTCGAAGTAGCGCGGCGCCTCGAAGATCTCCAGGTGCGCCTCGGCCACCGCGCCGTCGTGCAGCCGAATCGTCAGCCGACCCTCACCCTCCACCCGGGTGAGCTGTCGCACGCTGAAATCGACGTCCCGCGACTCATGCATCGGCGTCCTCCGGCGCATGGAACGCGCGCATTGCCCGCTCCGCGGGTGCCCGGAATGGAGGGCTCCAGGCATTGAACCCGGCGAAGAGGCTGTCGACCTGGATGAGTGGACGATCCGCAGCGAGCCATTTGTGCAGGCTGTCGACGTTCGCCTGCTCGCGCGGCCCGAAGCACGCATAGCAGGCACGCCCATAGGCCGGACAGATCGCGCCGCAGCCGGTCTGGGTCAATGGCCCGAGGCACGGCTTCCCGCCGGCGACAAGCACGCAGACGTTCCCTCGGCGCTTGCACTCGAGGCAGACCGACTCGCCGGCCAGCTGTGGGCGCCGGCCGATCTGCAGTGCGGTCAACAGCTCGAGCAGCTGTCCTGGGTCGATCGGGCAGCCCCTCAGCTCGGCATCCACCTGGACGTGCTCGGAGACCGGCGTGCTGGTGGCCAGGGAGCTGATGTAGTCCGGCGTCGGGTACACGGCCGCCCGCCACGAAGGCTCGTCCGCCCAGTTACGCAGGGCCTGCACGCCGCCCGCCGTTGCGCAGGCGCCGATCGTCACCAGCAAGCGTGTCCGTGCGCGCAGCTGGACAATCTCCTCGGCCTGCTCCGGCGTGCTGACCGATCCCTCGACCAGCAGCACATCGTATGGGCCATCGGATCGGAGCGAAGTGGCCTCGGGAAACTCGATCAGTTCGAACCGCTCGGTGATGGGCAGGAGCTGGTCCTCGAGGTCGAGGAGGGTGAGCTGGCAGCCGTCGCAGGAGGCCAGCTTGACGACGCCGACCCGGGGTCGCTGCCGCGCCTCGCCGCTCATCAGATGCCCTCTCGGCCGAAGAGGTCGCCGAGCTCCGCCACCGAGAAGACCGGGCCGTCGCGGCAGACGAAGAAGGCTCCCATCTGGCAATGACCGCAGATGCCGATCCCGCAGTCCATGTGTCGCTCCAGCGACACGAAGATCCGGCGCCGGCTGATCCCCGCCGTGCGGAGCGTGCTGACGGTCGCCTGCATCATCCGCTCGGGTCCGCAGATGAGCGCCACCGCCTGTTGGCCGCGCCAATCCCGGCGGTCGAGCAGCTGGGTGACGACGCCAACCTGGCCCAGCCACTCGGGACCCGCCCGGTCGACGATCTCGCCGACCTCCATGCCTGCCCGTCGCCATGCGCCCAGCTCGGCGACGTACAGCTGGTCGGTCGGCGTCCTCGCGCCATATGCCAGGAGGCGTGCGCCAAAGCGGTCGGGCTGACGCAGCAGCGCATCGACCACTGGGCGGAGCGGCGCCAGGCCGATCCCCCCGGCCACGACCACCACGTCCCGGTCGAGGAGGCGATCCATTGGCCATCCGCGGCCCAGCGGACCGCGCAGCCCGACCTGTGCCGCCGGCTGCAGGGAGACGAGCGCCTTGGTTGCCGGCCCCGCGGCGCGCACCGTCAACCACAGATGTCCGGCAGCGACCCGGGAAACGGAGATCGGCACCGGGGAGAAGCCCGGCTGCTCGACCATGACGAACTGTCCCGGCTGTGCCGCGAGGAGCGCCTCGTCGGCGGGCTCCAGGCGCAGCGTGAAGGTGTCCGCCGTCTCGGTCGATACCGATGCGATGGTTGCCACCGTGACCACGGATCGTTTGGCCGCTGGGCTCAGGACACTCGGCGGGATGCTGACCATCGGCAGCTCGGTGAGGCCCGCACCGATCGTCGGCCTGGGCCTGGCCTCCTCATATGGCGGAGCGATCGCCGCCAGCTCCTCGCGCACGTCGATGGCGACCGGGCACCAGGTGATGCACCGGCCGCATCCAACGCAGCCTGATGTGCCGAACTGCTGGTGCCAGGTTGCGAATTTGTGGGTGAGCCACTGGCGGTATCGGTCCTCGCGACGTGGCCTGAAGTTGCCCCCAGCGACCTTCGCGAAGTCGCCGTTGAAGCACGAGTCCCACCGACGCTCGTTGACCGTCGTGGCGCCATCCAGGTCGGACACCGCGCCCACGCTGGTGCAAAAGCAGGTGGGGCACACCATCGTGCAGTTCGCGCAGGCCAGGCAGCGATCAGCCACGTCGATCCAACGTGGGTCGTCCAGGCGGTCCATCAACCGCTCGGCAAGGCCCTCGGCCGCAACGCCGGCCTGATCACCCATCTGTGCGCGGCAGGCGGCGACACCGACCGCGGCGCCGGCCCGATGCTCCTCAGTGGCCCGCTCTGGCCGGAGCAGATCGAGCAGGCGCCCACCCTCCTGGCTGCCGGCGCTGACCGTGAAGCCGTCCTCCAGCTCGGTGAGCACCAGGTCATAGCCGGACGTAACCTCCGGCCCCGTTCCCATCGACGTGCAGAAGCACGTGGGGCCGGCTCTCACGCACTGGACGGCCACCACGAGAGCATTCGCACGCCGCGCCCTGTAGTCGTCGTCGACGTAGGGCCCCGCAGCCAGAGCCCGGTCCTGGACCAGGAGTGCAGCGATCTCACAGGCTCGCACGCCGAGGAAGGCGAGGCGTGGTGGCTGCGGCACCTCCGCCTCGAAACTGACCGCGCTGCCTTGGCGCCGGGCCGTGCTGAGCGGAACGCGAGGCGGCTGCGTGAAGCGCTTCCATCCCTGAGGGCCGACCGTGAAGTTGAACAGGCGCGGGCTGTCGGTTGGCATGAGCCGATACCGGCCGGGCGCCTGCTCATCGGTCCAGCCGGCGGGCAGGTCGGAGGCCGACCGGACCTCGTCGTAGACGATTGCGCCGTCGCGCGCGATCGGGCCGATGACTGTCCGTCCGTCCTGCTGCAGGAGGGTCAACAGACGGTCGAGGTCGGCACGTGGCAGGTATGACGTGCTCGGCTCAAGCTCGATCACCACGGCACCCGCTCGGCGTCGTGGGTATAGAGATCGAGCAGCTGATGCCGGGTGGCACTCAGGCGCCGCGCGACCGCCTCGAGCACTCGCGGATAGATGGTCGCGGCGAGTGCCGGATCTTCGCGCAGGGCCTGGCGGAGCTGCTTCACGTCGAACGCGAGCAGTCGCGTGGGTTCGACCGCAACGGCCGTAGAGGTGGAGCGGTACGGCGGGACCAGCGCGGACCAGCCGACCACGTCACCTGTCTCGACGGTCATGATCGTCACCGACCCGCGCTCGGGGACCAGCAGCCGCAGCGCCACGCGCCCCTGGGCCACGATGCCGAAGGGCTCGGCCTGCGCTCCCTCGCGCATGATCACCGCATCCGCGTCGTACGTTGTCGCGGCCGTGCAGCAGTCGGCCAGCCTGGCGAGGGCGTGCGGCGAAAGTCCGGCGCCGAACCATCCCGCGCCCAGCTCCGCAGCAGGCGCGGCGCGCTCCGTCACCTACGATCCTCCGTCAGGCACGCGACATGTCCTAGGCCCGTTCGGCCGGCTCGGCCGGCTCGGGAGTGCGCATGTCGGTCGCGTCGCGCTCCACCACGATCGTACACCGCGTCGCCAACGCCGCCATGGCCCCGATGGCCGCAAAGACTGGCAGCAGGGCGGCACCGATCACGCCGACCGTGAGCGGCACTTCGAGCATGGTTCGCCCATCCTCGTTCTTGATGATCAGCCGCCGGACGTTGCCCTCGTGGATCAGCTCCTTGACCGTGGCGAGCACCTCGTCGCCGTTGACCGTGAACTCTTGAACCCGTTCGTTCGCTGCCTGCATTGCGTGTCACTCTCCTTCGTTCGAACGACTCCCAGCCATCTCCTGGAGCCGCCGCCAGTTCGCCAACCGTCCGTCGCGGGTGGCCTTGATCTCATCGGTGGGGCTGTCACCGGCCCCGAAATGCCCGGCGAACCTGCCCTCGCTCCGGGCGAACGTCAGGAAGTCGACCACGGTGCCGCCAGCCAGCTTCGCCCAATCGTCCCGCGGTGCCGGGTTGCCTTGAAGGCTCAGGCGGTCGGCCATGGCCGGCCCGCGGCGGGGGTCATAGGTGAAGAGCGGGAACGCCCTGGAGTCAACGGCCAGCTTCGCCTGCCGCGTGGCTGCGTCGTCAGCGATTCCATGCTCAGGCATGCAGGCCGCGTACACGATCACCACCGCCGGCCCCGTGAACGTGTTCGCCTCCATGACGCTTCGGTAGAAGTGATTGATATGCGCCGGCGTGGTCTGTGCCACGTACACCTCGCCGTGAGCCATCAGGATCTGGCCCAGCTCCTTGCGCCGCTCCGGGCGCCCATGCAGGGCAGACCCGAAGGCCGACAGCTTGGTGACCTGGCCACCGAAGGAGGCGGTGGAGGCCTGGCCTCCGGTGTTCGAGTACACCTGCGTGTCGAGCACGAGCACGTTGATGTCGGCCCCGGCAGCCACCATGCGGCTCAAGGATTGGAAGCCGATGTCGTACATGGCGCCGTCGCCGCCGAGCACCCAGAGTTTTCGCTCCACATGCCCGGCCTGGTCCCAGCGGGCACGAATGCCCAAAGCATCGGCTGGACCGTTCTCGAACAGCGAGTTCGTCCACGGTACGAGGTAGGGGTTGTACGGGTAGGTGCTGCCGAACACGGTGTTGCAGCCCGTTGCCGCCACGATGCCCATCGACTCCGGGCCGTGGATTTGCCGCGTGGCCGCAACCAGCATCCGGATGGCGGTCGCCTCGCCGCAGCCCGAGCACGACCCCGCACCCCCGACGTAGCCGTGGGCGTGCTCGCCCAACATCAAGTCGGCGAGAGCCTTCTCGTTGCGATACACCGTCGGAGTCGGCGGCAGGGCGCGGAAGAGGCGAAAGTCACGGCTGAAGCGATCGAGCGTGCTCTCGCCGGACGGCTCGCGGGCCTGCTTCTCGACCATGTGCAGGGCGTCGTACCCCAGCCCGTGGCACACCTCGACGCATTCGCCGCAGCCTTTGCAGTGCAGCGGGTCGACGAACAGGCCGAAGAGGGCCGGCTCGTTACCTTTGCGGGCGGGGACATCGGCGTACTTGGTCGTGTGCGCGAAGTGGCCCCGTGCCGTTGACGCTGCGAGCTCTGGCAGGTCGGCCGCTTTAGCGAACTCACCGATGGCTTCGTCCAGCGTCGACGCGGGCTGGGCGGTCGCGAGGATGGCGGAGTCCGGACAGGCATT
Source organism: Candidatus Limnocylindria bacterium (assembly GCA_035697465.1). Classification (GTDB taxonomy): domain Bacteria; phylum Chloroflexota; class Limnocylindria; order QHBO01; family QHBO01; genus DASSCW01. Next base: position 7,189 of record DASSCW010000284.1, read on the forward strand.
GACGCAGCTCATGCAGCCGACGCACGCGTCGCGGACGAATTCTGGAATTCGCGGCGCCAGCGTCGAGAAGTCGCGACCCGCCGCCGTTCCCGGCGGAATCACGCTCCGCGCCACGCCCGCGTCGGCCGGGAGCTCCGCGTCGGCACGGCCGCTGCCATATGCCCTGACCACGGACGAGTTGAAGTCGTCGACGTACCCACGCACATCGAACAGTGGCAGTGCGCTGGCCGCCAGCCATGCCTCATGCCCCTCCTTCTCCTGGCGCGCAGCCTTGATGAGCGGTTGGGTATCCACCCCGCCGCCGAGCTCGATCGCCGGCTCAGCCTTGGTCATGGCTTCGTTCCTCGAGCATGCCGCGGACGAGATCCGTGGTCGAAACGATGCCGATCGGCGACAAGCCATCCGGGCCAAGCACGACGAGACGGTGAACCCCATTCGCCTCCATCCGTGCCGCCGCCTCCTCGAGCGTCGCGTTCGCGGCGATCGTGAGCGCCGGGGCGGACATCAGGTGGCGCACCTTCAGGCCATGCCAGGCCGTCCACAGGTGCTGGGTCGTGCGTGCGCGGACCATGTCTGTCTGGCTGACGACGCCGACGAGCTGGCCATCCTCGTCGATCACCGGCAAGCCATGAACACCCCGCTCGTCGAGGAGCAGCGCAGCCTCGGCTATCGGGGCATCGTCACGGATGGCAGCGGGATGTCGCGACATGAGATCGCTGACACGTGGGTGGTCGAGCATTGCGCTGGGGTTCATTGCGGTACCTCCACCAGTGGCATGGGTGTTTCCGGTTCCGGGCGCCAGCCCACTGAAGGCGTCACCTCGATCAGCCGATCGTGCGCGGCAAGAACGAGGGCAAGGTTGGCGTCGACGACCGCGACGCCGCGCTTGCCGAAGAAGCGAGTCAAGGTGGGGCGCAGCGCTCGCGCAAGAGCCTCCCGGTTCAGCCCCGCCCTCTGCGCGAACGGCGCGATTCGCAGGAACGCGCCCGCGAGGGCCACACCTTGCATGCGGACCTCCAACTCTGGGCGCGGCGCGTGTGCTCGTGCCAGTCCGGCCGTGTCGAGCGCGAAGACGCGGAGCCCGCGTCGAAGGATCTCGGTCCGCGCCTCGACCGGCAGCGACGCCCAGATGGCCTCTGCACCGTCGCCGGCGCTCTGGAGAAAGACGGCACCGCCGTCGACGACCCCGTGGAGTGGCCGCGCCTGCCGGAATGCGGACACGTCGTGGAGGGCGACCAGCTCGACCTCCTCGAGCTCCGCGTGCTGGCGGATTGGCT
>DASSCW010000285.1:0-2950 GCA_035697465.1 Candidatus Limnocylindria bacterium
ACCGCGGCCTACGGCCACTTCGGGCGCAGCGACCTCGACCTCCCCTGGGAGCAGACCGATCGCGCCGAGGCGCTGCGCGACGCGTCCGGGGTCCGTGGCGAGGCATCCGTTCGGACCTGAGCCGATGCAGCCGCCGGCTCCCCGCAGGCCGCCGGTGCGCTGGGGCGAGCCGCCGCCGGGTCCGCTGACGCGCCTCGTGGCGCGGGCGCGCGCGCTCTTCGGCGAACCGGCCCGCCCGACGCGGGTCGTCCTGCCTGATCTGCCTGTGGCGTTGCGCGCTTCGGCGGCCGCGACACCCTACCTGGTCGCCCAGGCCGCCGGCGAGCATCCCGAAGCGGCATCAGCCGCCACGACCGCGATGCAGCGCGCGGTCGAGGCCGGCGAGTGGTGGCCGGCGGACATCTGGGGCCACCGCGCGCTGTGGCACTACGAGCGGGCCGGCATGGAGCTGGAGGCGACCCGCGCCGCGCGGCTGATCGGCGACCTGCGGAGCGCGGCCGGGGACCCGGCAAGCTCGCGCCGCTACTATGCCGAGGCCATCAGCGAGGCGCGTGACCTCGGAGCCGAGCGTGAACAGGGGCTCGCGGCGCTTGGGATGGGCCGCGCAGCGCTCGACATGGAGGACGTCACCACCGCGCGTCGCCTGGCGCAGATCGCGCTCGAGCTGCTGGAGCGCTGCGAAGCACCGGCCGAGGAGGTCGAGGCGGCCCGTCAGCTGCGTGGCGAAGAGAAGGAGGTCTCGTGAGCGCTCCGCCGGAGAGGCGCGTCGCCATCGTCGGCGCCGGAGTCATGGCCGAGGCGATGATCGCCGGCCTGCTCGCTGACCGCGCGGTGACTCCATCACGCCTGGTCGCCTCGCATCCGCGCCGCGATCGCCGGCAGACGCTCGCCGAGCGCCACGGGATCACCGTCGTCGGGCGCAATGCGGAGGCGGTCGATGCCGCGGACATCGTCGTGCTGGCCGTGAAGCCGCAGATGCTCCGGTCGGTGATGCGCGAGGTTGGTCCGGTGCTCACCAAGGGCCAGGTGATCCTGTCGATCGTCGCCGGCGCAACCCTCAGGACGCTGACCGGTGGCCTTGGCCACGCGGCCGTGGTGCGAGCCATGCCGAACACGCCCGCCCAGATTCGGCGCGGGATCGCGGTGTGGGCGGCGTCTCCGGCCTGCAGCGGCCGCCAGCGCGACCTCGTCCGATCGGTCCTGAAGGCCATCGGCTCCGAGAAGGAAGTGGCCGACGAATCGTTCGTGGCCATGGCCACCGCGCTCTCAGGTACGGGACCCACCTACCTGTTCGCCGTCATGGAGGCGCTGATCGACGCAGGCGTGCACATGGGTTTCCCGCGTGAGCTGGCGCATGACCTGGTGGCCGAGACCTTGATCGGCTCCGCCGAGTACGCACTGCAGTCGGAGCTGCATCCGGCCCAGCTGCGCAACCTCGTCACGTCTCCTGGCGGCACCAGCGCTGCGGCCATCTACGAGCTTGAGAAGGGCCGGATCCGCACCGTTCTGTCAGACGCGGTCTGGGCGGCCTACCGCCGCACGTTGGAGCTCGGAGAGAAGCTGGAGCAGGAGACCGACGCTCAGCCGTCCGCGAAGCCCGTCGAAAGGAAGTAGGGGGGCGGGCAGTTGCCCACCGTGATAGTTGTCGGCGGCGGATCGCCGCTCTCGTAGTACCCGCCGCCCATCCGGACGGATTGGCCCATTTGCACTTCCCGCGAACCGCCGCGAACGACCGGCTCGCCGCCATCGACAGCCAGCGAGTAGCCAGGGGGCCACACCACCGTGAACGGCTGCGCTTCGCTGGTGCGGATGCAGCCATTGACCGCCTCCAGAGTCCCCACGAAGAGCCCCGTCGGGCCGCCGAACATCGAGTGACGGGGAAATGAGTATCCAGCGGGCACCGGCCAGGTGCCGTACACGTACCAAGTCCCATACGCACCGAACGCCACTAGACCCACGGCCAGAGCCAGACCGATCCGCTTCAACCATTTCACGGTCAACCAACGATATCCGCCCGGCGGCCGCGTCGTTCATGAGCAGGTGGTACGGTCACTTCCGATGTTCGCGATTATCATGGCCGGTGGCGTCGGCACGCGGCTGTGGCCGCTCTCCCGCCGCCGGTCCCCCAAGCAGCTGCTGGCGCTGACCGGCGACACGAGCCTTCTGCAGCAGACGGTGGCCCGGGTCAGCGGCCTCCTTAAGCCACATGACATCTTCGTCATCACTTCGCAGGCGCACGTGCGCGCCACCCAGGACCAGCTGCCGCAGCTGCCGGAGGACAACATCCTGGGCGAGCCTCTCGCCCGCTCCACCGGGGTCGCGGCCGGGCTGGCCACCGTCCTGGCTCGGCGGGAGTCCGACGAAGTGGCACTGGTCCTGCCGGCCGACCACTACCTCGCCGACGAAGATGCCTTCGCGGAGGCCATTCGCCAGGCGATCACCGCGGCGGAACGTGGCTACCTGGTGACACTCGGCGTGGTGCCGAAGCATGCCGCCACCGGCTACGGCTACATCAAGGTCGGCGAGCGGCTGCACGAGGCGGTCTCGACCGCCCTCGTCGAGCGCTTCGTCGAGAAGCCGGACGCCGGCGAGGCGGAGTCGTTCCTGAAGGAGGGCGGCTACCTCTGGAATGCCGGCATCTTCATCTGGCGCGTCTATGCCTTCCGACAGGCCCTCGAGCGCTACCAGCCGGAGCTGGCAGCGGCACTCGACCAGATCGCGGCCCTGCACCGCACTCCGGGGTGGATGAGCGACGTGCGCGACCTGCTCGAGCCGATCCCCGCCGTCCAGATCGACGCCGGCATTGCCGAGCGCGCGGCGGCCGAAGGTCGAGTGGCGGTCGTGCCGCTGGACGCCGGCTGGAGCGACATCGGCTCCTGGTCAGCCCTGCTCGAGGCCCTCTCGTCGAAATCGGGCACCACGTTGGTGGCATCGGGCGAGCATCTCGACC
>DASSCW010000286.1:0-2241 GCA_035697465.1 Candidatus Limnocylindria bacterium
TGTTGAGCCGTGCTGTCGGTCGCCGCGCTGGGGGAGGAGGCGCGGATGACGGTGGCGGTACGGACGGATCTGACGGCGGCCGAGGTGCGGGAGCAAGCGAGGGCGGCGGCGGCGCCGGACCAGGCGCGGCGGCTCTTGGCCATCGCGCTGGTGCTGGAGGGCGCCAGTCGGGAGGACGCGGCGCGCAGCACCGGCATGGACCGCCAGACCCTGCGCGACTGGGTGCACCGCTTCAACATGGCTGGGCCGGCAGGTTTGCTCGACCGCAAGGCCGCCGGCCGGCAGCGGCGCTTGAACCAGGACCAGCTCGACGAGTTGGTCGGCTGCCTGGGGAGCGGCCCCACGATTGAGCGCGACGGGGTGGTGCGCTGGCGCCTGGCCGATCTCTGCGCCCTGGTCGAGCGCCGCTTCGGCGTCCGCTACCAGGAGCGCGGCATGGGCAAGCTGGTGCGGGCGCTTGGCTTCAGCCGGATCTCGGCCCGGCCGCAGCACCCAAGATCCGATCCGCAGGCGCAGGCCGAGTTCAAAAAAACTGCCCGAGCTGATCACTGCCGCCGTCAGCGAGAAAGCACTGGGGAAGCGGATCGAGATCTGGTTCCAGATGCTATGAGGGCGGGCTCCCCGGAGACTGGTGGGTGTCCAACCTCTTGCACAGGAGCCAGGCATGGCCGCCCAGACCCCCGAACATGGTCACGTCATCTATCTTGCCATCGAGCTCAGCAGCTCGATCTGGCTGGTCGCCGCGCATCTGCCCGGGGCCGCGAAGCCGAAGCTGCACCGGATCGGGGCCGGCGATACGGCGGCATTGCTCGCCCTGGTCACATCGCTGCGGGCGCACGTCCAAGCGGGGCCCGGTGCGGCGGTCGAGGTGGCCAGCTGCTTCGAGGCAGGACGGGACGGCTTCTGGCTGCACCGGCTGCGCATGGCCCACGGCATCGCCAGCCACGTGCTGGAGCCGACCAGCATCTTGGTCAACCGCCGCGCGCGGCGGGCCAAGACCGACCGGCTCGACGCCCAAGGCCTGCTGCGCGTGCTGATGGCCTATCTCGCCGGCGACCGGCAGGCCTGCAGCATGGTGCGGGTGCCGACGCCCGAGGAGGAGGACGCCAAGCGCCTGCACCGCGAGCGCGAGCATCTGGTGCAGGAGAGGGTTCGCCTCGAGAACCGGATCGAGGCGTTGTTGGCGACCCAGGGCATCCGGCAAAGACCCTCGCTGCGTTCATGGGAGCGCGACCTCGCCGCACTCCGTACCGGTGACGGGCACGAGCTGCCGGCGCATCTCCGGGCAGAACTCGGACGCCTGCGGCGCCGGCTGGTGCTGGCGATCGAGATGATCCGGGCGATCGAGGCCGAGCGGGCGGCGGCGCTTGCCGCCGCTCCGCACGACGACACCGGCCGCAAGATCGAGGCACTGTGCCGCATCCGAGGCATCGGCGAGACGTCCGCGACCTTGCTCGCGCGCGAGGTGCTCTATCGCCGCTTCACCAACCGGAGGCAGCTCGCGAGCTACGTCGGCCTTGCGCCGATGCCCTACCAGAGCGGGAGCATGGACCGGGATCGGCGGATCAGCCGGGCCGGCAACCCGCGGGCAAGGACGGCCATCATCCAGCTTGCCTGGCTCTGGCTGCGCTACCAGCCCGGCAGCGCGCTCGCCGGGTGGTTTCGCGCGCGCGTTGGCGCACTGGCCGGGCGCACACGGCGGATCGCCATCGTCGCGATGGCGCGCAAGCTGCTGATCGCGCTCTGGCGCTATGCCCAGACCGGGCTGCTGCCGGAGGGTGTCGAGCTCGCGGCATAGGCGAGATTGCCGCCGGCGACGCAGTCACCGGCGGCGATACGGGGAGCACGACCGTTCTCGTCATTGGCAGCGTCAAGCCGCCGCGTTTCAGGTGGGTCGTGTTCTGCCGGGGCCACGCCTCGTGCATGAGGCATTCTGGTGCGGGACCGGCGACGGACCCGACCGCATGTAAGGTGATGCAGCTGCGGCTGCGAGACAACACGGCCCGGGACCCGAAACTCGCGCGGAGACGCTGGCACAGCGGGAAAGGGCCAGGACGATGCCATAGCTTTCTTGACGAGCGAACCCTCATGTAAGGACGAAAGCCGGATCGGCCAGAAGGGCGAGCTGACCCGCCAGTGGGCACGCCGTGGCAGTCGGCCGCGGCAGCCCAAGGACCAGCGCCACACGGCCGCCTACCTCTTCGCCGCGGTGTGCCCGGCGAGCGAGAGGACCGCCGCGCT
>DASSCW010000287.1:0-2668 GCA_035697465.1 Candidatus Limnocylindria bacterium
GGAGCCCACCAGTTGACGCGGCCCATGATCCGCATGAAGGCCGGCACCAGAAGTCCGCGCACCAGGGTCGCGTCGATGAGCACGGCCAGCGCCTGGGTGAAGCCCAGCGCCTTGATGAAGGTGATGCTCGACAGGGAGAAAGCTGCGAAGACGGCGACCATGATCAGGGCCGCGCCGGTGATGATGCCGCCGGTCAGCCCGATGCCTTCCGCCACCGCCCGCGTGTTGTCGCCGGTGGCGAGGAACCGCTCGCGGATGCGCGAGAGGAGAAGTACCTCATAGTCCATCGAGAGGCCGAACAGGATCGCGAACATGATCACGGGCAACCAGGCCCCCATCGCGCCCGACGCGTTGAAGCCCAGGAGCTCCTCGAAGTGGCCCTGCTGGAAGATGAAGACCAGCGCGCCGAAGCTGGCACTGATGCTGATAAGGCTCATCAGCACCGCCTTGACGGGCAGGAAGACGGAACCAAAGGTGAGGAACAGCACCAATCCGGTCACGGCCACGACGATGAGGACGGCCCAGGGCACGGATGCGCTGAAGCTGGCCATGAAGTCGGCCGAGCGAGACGGCAGCCCGCCCGTCAAGACCTGGGCGCCGGCCGGCGGCGGGACCTCCCGGATGTCGACGACCAGCGCGCGCCCCTCGTTCGAGTCGGGCAGCTGGCTGGAGAAGACGCGGAGCTTGGCCGTGTCACCGCCGATCCAGCCGGCGAGGTACTCGTCCACCGCCTTGCGCACTTCCACCGGACGCTGGTCCGGCGTCAGGGTCAGCAGGGCCCTATAGTCGGCAACCGCAAGGCCGGGCGGCGGGTCGAGCACGCTTTCGACGTTCGTCACGCCATCGATGGCCTCGATGTCGCCGATGTAGCGCTCAAGCTCGGCCTGCCAGGCTGGCGAGAGACCCTCGGTCAGGTCGGTGCCCTGATAGGTCACGACCGCGGTGATCGGGTCTGACTCGCTCCCCGGGAATTCGTCGATCAGTTTCTCGAAGCCGATGCGGGCCGGCGTCGGCGGGAGGTCCTCCAGGTTCTGGCCGGTGGACAGCTGGATGCCGAGGAACGGAGAGCCCGCGGCCAGCAGAATCGCCAGCACCGGCAGCGCGATCAGGAGGGGGCGCCTCATCACCCGGGCGGCAATCCACGCCCACACGCCATGGCCCTGCCGACGATCGGCCGCATCGGTGTCGTCCTCGATCAGGCGCAGGGCACGCGGCAACGGGACGCGCAGCCGGTTCACGCGCGGGCCGAGCATCGCGAGCAGGGCAGGCAGCACCGTGAGCCCGAACAGCAGCGTCGAAGCGACCGTGACGATGCCGCCGACGCCCATGCTTCGCAGCGCGGCCGCGTCGAAGACGACCAGGCTGGAGAGCCCGATGGCCACCGCGATGCCGCTCACCGCCACCGCCTTGCCGACGGTGCCCATCATCCGCTCGATGGCGATCTCGACCGAGTGGTGGCGCATCTCCTCGCGGAAGCGGCTCACCATGAACAGCGAGTAGTCGATCGCGAGCGCCAGGCCGATCATGGTCGCCAGGTTGTTGACGAAGATGCTCATCTCCATCACGCCCGCGAGCAGGGCGATGACGGCGAAGACGGTCGGCATGGCGAGGCCCGCCATCAGCAGGGGCAGGCCGGCAGCGACCAGGGTGCCGAACACCGCCAGCAGGATGAGGAGCGCGATTGGCAGGCTGATCGTCTCAGCCATGATCAGGTCCTGCTCGATCTTCTGGTTGAACTCGTGATAGAGCTGCGCGATGCCGGTCACGCTGACGGTCACGCCGTCCGGCGGGTCGACCATCTCCGCCAGGCGGGCGGAATCTTCGACGGCTGCTTCGACCTCCTCGTTCAGGTAGACGACGGCCAGCGTGGAGGCGCCATCGTCGGAGCGAAGGTTCGGGATCGGCGAATCGGCGTAGGTCAGGACTCGGTCGACGGACCCGTCTGCTGCGACCGCCGACAGGCTGTCGCGGACGGTCGCCAGGAATGCCGGCGAGGTCGCGTCCCCTTGGGGATCGGTGAAGATGACGAGCATCGTCGTCTCTGATGGACCGAAGCGGTCGGTCAGGAGGTCGGCCGCCTGCTGCTCCTGGGAACCGGGGATGACCCAGCCACCCTGGATCAGCTTGCCGCCGGCGCTTGCTGCCCAGACGTTGAGGCCGATGACCAGCGCCAGGCCAACCAGCGGGATCACACGGCGGAAGCGGTAGTCGAAGCGTCCCAGCGCGGCGAACATACCGGTCGGGTGACGGTCGAGCAGCGGCGGCGTCTCGCCGGTTGCAGCAGGCGGTGACGGCGCACCGGACGGGGCGGTGGGCTCGTCCGGCTGGGCGCGCCGCGCGTAGAACGCGACCAGCAGCGGGACGCCAAGTCCCACCAGGCCGATGACGAGGTTCAGCAGTCGCCTGCGCATGTGCTCGGTGGCTCCATATCGAGATGATCGTTCGACGTGGCTGCCCGCAGCGTACGTCAACACAGCGAGAGTCGCGGGCTGCCCAAACGACGTGCGTCCGCGGCCCTGCCGATCCGCAGCCGGGTGCGCGGTTCACGCATGCGCCGTCGGTATGATCGCCGCATGACAGTTATGGCGCCGGCTGCCTGGTGGCGAGGTCTGGGAGGTTTGACCCGCTCCGGCAGCTCGGTCGAAGGGCTGTCGTGGGCGCTCTACGA
>DASSCW010000288.1:0-11494 GCA_035697465.1 Candidatus Limnocylindria bacterium
GTCCCCGGGGAGCGGCAGCAGGTCGCCGCGCGACCTCGTCGGGAATCGGTCATCGACCAGCCCGACCATGTGAACGATCTGGAACTCCAGGCCCTTTGCCTTGTGGTACGTCAGCACGTGGACCGAGTCGCCGTGATCCGGCTCAACGTCCGCCGTGGAAGGGTCATCCCCAGCCTCGATCAGCGTGTCGAGCTGGGCGACCAGGAACGGCAGCCGATCGTCGCGCAACAGGCTGGCCTGGCGACGCACGATCTCGAAGAAGCGCGCCACGTTGGCAAGTCGTTCCTCACCCGTCTCGCGGGCCTCGCGCGCCAACCGCGGCAGCCAGCCGCTGGCGGTGACGAAGTGGTAGAGCAGCTCGCCGCTGCCTCGCTCAGTGCTCATCTGGCGGTGCTGGTCGAGGCTGGCCAGCAGCCGGCCGACGACCTCGCGCGACCTGGCGTCGAACGGGCTCTTGTCCGCGCCGGTGGCCTCCCGGAGGGCGTGCTCCAGGCTCGTCCGACGTCGACTGGCCGCGTTCAGGGCGAGGGTGACATCGCCGGGGGCCAGGCCGAAGATCTCCGACGTCGCCAGGTCGTAACAGCTCACCGAATCAGCGGGATCGTTCACGGCGCGCAGGAAGCTGACGAGCAGCCGCACCTCGGGTTGCTGGTAGAGGCCAGCGGTGCCGGAGAAGCGCCAGGGAACGCGCGACATGTTCAGCGCCCGCAGGAGCGGCTCAGCATCGCGGTTCGTGCGGACCAGGATGGCGTGGTCGCCCGGGCTGCGACCCGAGCGCAGAGAGGCGGCGATGCGATCCGCCACGGCATCGGCCTCGTCCGAACCGGTGTCGAACGACAGCAGCTGGATCGGTCCATCGGCCATTGAGGCCCGGTCGAAGCGGGATCGTGACACCAGCCGCTTGTCGAGGCCTTCGCGTGACTCCAGTCGATCTGGATCGTTGTGCTTGATGAGGCGGTAGGCGGCGTCCAGGATCGGCTGTCGGCTGCGGAAGTTGTCGTTCAGGACGACGTTGGCCGCACGCGGAAAGGCTTTGCGGAAGCCCAGTATGTTCGAGAGGGCGGCACCGCGGAAGCGGTAGATGCTCTGGTCGTCGTCGCCGACGACGGTCACGTTGGCGGTGGAGGAACCCGCCAGCAGCTTGACGAGCTCGAACTGGGCGTGGGTGGTGTCCTGGAACTCATCGACCAGGATGTAGCGGTACCGCTGGCGCTCGGCGGCGAGAACGGCCGGATGGTCGCGCAGCAGGCGGAGCGCCAGGCTCACCTGGTCGCCGAAATCGAGTTGGTCGGACGCCCGCATCAGTCGCTCGTAGGCGTCGTACAGCGCCGCCAGCTCCTGCTGCTGCGCCGACTGCTCGGCGAGCGCCGGATCGGTCGGATCGGCCGCGGCAGCTTCCGCCAGCCGACGAGCCGCCGCCAGGTAGTCGGTCGGGTGGACATCCTCGTCGCGGGCGCGGCTGATGAGCGTGACCAGGGCGTGTAGGAAGCGAGTGGGGTCTCCCAGCGGGCGGTATCGGTCCAAGGGAAGCTCGAAGAGGTGCTCGCGCAGGAATATCACCTGCTCCGCGCGCGACAGCACGGTCGAGCGGTCGGAGAGGCCAGCCTCCAGCGCGTGCTCGCGCAGCAGCCGGTCGCCGAACGCATGGAAGGTGCTGATCACGGTGTCCGTGAAGCCGTACGGGACCAGCCGATCGACCCGCTCGGTCATCTCGAGTGCGGCGCGATCCGTGAAGGTGAGTGCCAGGATCTCCGATGGCTTCGCCCGCTTCTCGGCGATGAGCCAGGCGATGCGCCGCGTGATCACCGTCGTCTTGCCGGTCCCGGCACCCGCCACGATCAGCAGCGGACCCTTGCCATGGGTGACCGCCTTCCGCTGCCGCGCGGTGAGGTCGGCGAGCAGTGGCGGCTGAATACGAAGGTGCGGACGGGGGCGCCGGGTCGGTGCCTCTGCCAGCTCCGCGAAGATCGGGAGCTGGTCGGGTGATGGCACGACCGCTGGCATCTCGTCGATGGTAGCCCAGGAGGTGTTCACCGAACCGTTATCAGGCGCTTATCGGACAGCTCGTCTGTCGCGTCCTATGTGACCTTGTGCCGCCGCGCCGAGAGCGGTACTGTCGCGTGGCTGCCTGCGAGGGACGGTCGGAGGACGCGTGGACCCCGAGCTACTCGAGATCGTCGCACACGGGATCACGGCCATCCTGGCCACCTGGCTGGGACTGATCGTGCTCACCCGCGCCGGGCGTCAACCTGGAGCCCGCATCTTCAGCTTCCTGACTGGGCTGTTGGTCGTCTGGTCGGTCGCGATCACCATCCAGCGACTCAGTCCCGATGTCGGCGTGCGCCAGGCGCTCAACGCGATCGAGGACGTGGCCGCCTTCCTGCTGCCGGCGGCCACCCTGCATATCGCCCTGAGCCTGACGGTGGAGGGTCGTCGGTCGATCCTGCAGCAGACCGTTCTGGTCGGCACCTACCTCCTGTCGGCGGTGGTGGCGCTGGGGGCAGTGTTCTTCCCGGACCAGCAGCTCGCGGTCACGCCACCCCACTTCGAGCTCCCTGGAATCTCTGGCGAAGTCTTCGGCTGGGCGTGGATCGTGGTCCGCTTGTTGATCTTCGCTGCGGCACACTTCTGGATAATCCGGGCGCTCCTCGGGGCCGGCGAAGATGTCGCCCGGCGCCGGCAACTCCTGGCGACGCTGGCCACCGTCTTCGTCGGCACGGTCGGGGGCGTGCTCCGCATCCTCCCCGGCATCTCGGCCAGCGACCCGTGGATCGGCGTGTCGCTCGTCACCCTGGCCATGGTCCTGGCCGCCTATGCGGTCTTCGCACAGGGCGTCTTCATGTCCGCCGATGTCGCGGTGAGCGCCTTCCGCTACACCATGGTTCTGGGGCTGGGAGTAACCGCATTTGTTGCGATTCTCATCGGCCTCGAGCGGCTGACCCAGGAGGTGCTGGGCATCAACTTCCCGATCGTCACCGGGCTGACGCTGGTGGTGACCATAGCGTTGCTGGGACCGATTACGGAGTGGGCGCGGAACGCCATCCGAAGCACCTCGCCGCGCGAGCGAGCCTATGACCGCCTGCTCCAGGCGCTCGGCGAGGAGCTGCTCACCGCGCAGCGACCAGAGAGCGCGGTCGTACCGGCGCTCGCCCGCATGACGCGCATCTTCAAGCTCCAGGGCGCGACGGTGCTTGGCGCAGACGGCAACCCTGTCGCGCAGCACGGCTCATCGGCGACCGATGACTCGCTGGCCCTGCGTCTCCCGCTCCAGTACCGCGGCCGCGCCGCCGGAACGGTGATCTTCGGCGCCAAGCGAAGCAACCTGCCATTCACCGCCCAGGAGGCGGAGCTGCTGAGCCTGGCCGCCGGCTACCTTGCCGGCTCGCTGGAGCTCGCGGAGCGCCACGACCAGCAGGCGACTGCGTTGGAGGACCTCTCGGCGGAGCGGCGCGCCGTCAGGAGTGCGGGGTCGGAACTGAGCGAGGCGCTAGAGGAAGCCGCAAGCGCCCCGGCCGGCCTCCACGTGTTTGCCCTCGGCCCGCTCCGCGTGGAACGAGACGGCCAGCCGATGCGCCGCTGGGGCGGCGAGAAGGCGGGCACGCGCCAGGCGGAGGCGGTGTTCGCATTCCTCTTCGATCGCGGCGAGCGCGGCGCCGCCAAGGACGAGTTCGTGGAGCTGATCTGGCCGGACGTGGACCTGGAGCGCGCGGATCTCGCCTTCCACCGGACGCTGGGCGGGCTGCGCACCACGCTTGAGCCGGGCCGTCGCGGCGGTGATCGCGGCGCCGCGATCAGCTTCCACAACGATCGCTATCGCCTCGACCCGGCCCTCGTTTCGTGGAGCGATGTTGGTGCGTTCGAGACGGCGATGGCGGCCGCAAGCGCCGCCATGGACCCGGATGAATCCCTGCAGCACCTGGAGCGCGCTCGCTCGCTGTACCGCGGCGACTTTCTGGACGACTGCCCGTTCTACGGCGACTCGGCGCAGGTCGAGGAGCGGCGCGAGCTGCTGCGCGGCCGGTGCGTCGACCTGCTGCTGGCGCTCGGCGAGCGCTACGAGGCCCGCGGCGATCGTCCCGCGGCAGCTGCCTGCTTCCGACAGGCGCGCCTGGTGGCCGGCGACGAGCTGCCTCCCGCCGACGAGGCCCTCACCCGCCTCGGCGCACCGGTCTGAGCCGCCGCCGCTCAGCCCTGCGATAGGCGAGGATCGCCTCCGCGTGGCGGCGCGACGTCCGGAGCTCGTCGCGCAGGCGGCCGACTGTCATGCCGCCCGAGTGGGACAGCCGGTCGACGTGGTCCCTGATCGCCTCCCAGACATCGCGTGGATAGTCGATCCCTGGCGCGACGCTCACCAGCTCACCTGATTGGCGCAGCTGGCCCAGGGCTGAAGGAGTGACGCCCAGCCGCGCTGCGATGCCGTCTACGCGGGGCGGCTCGTAACGCGCCTCGCGGAGCCCTTCGAGCAGCCGATCGACGCGCTCGCGCAGCTCAGGATCCAGGTCGGGCCGATGGTCCGGCAGCCGGACACGATGTCCCTCCCGCACCAACGCGCCGCGCTCCACCAGCCCGTCGACCACATCAAGGAGCGCGGCATCGTCGAGCTTCAGCGGTGCCGCTCCCCGGTGTCCTGGCGCCGGCCGGGGTGCCGCGCGAACGGCTGCCAGCAGGGCATCGACGCGCACGTCGGGCTTCATCGGCTCACGCCGGTGGAGGCGCTGCAGGGCATGCACCAGGCGGCGCTCGGCGACCCGCCGCTGCCTGGGGTCGATCGGTCCCGGCTGGTCCTCGCCGGCCGGTGGCTCAGGCGCCGTTGGTCCCCGTCCCCGAGACGGCGATGCGGATGGCCTGGGCCTCTTCGTCCGACAGCGTGTGGCTCGAGCTGCCGCCCGAGACCGGCTTGGCGAAGACGCGAGTGTTGCTGCGGCCGTGGAGGCTGGAGATCACGACCCCGTCCCGCCGCTCGTCGAGCAGCGCGATCACGAAGCTCTGGTCGGAACCGGTGTCGTCGAACGGGTTGAAGCGCACGAGGCCGATGTGCTGGATGCTCGTTTCCGAGCGTCGCGCCAGCTCGGCGTGAAGGCGGTCGAGCTCACCGAGCCGGTCCCGCACCTCGGTCACCCGACCGGCATGCGCCTCAAGCACGTCGCCCAGCGATCCCTGTCCGCCGTCGCGCACGAGGGCGCGATACCCGCGCACGGCGCGCCCGAGGCGCATCGACTGCAACGCGGCGACGACCAGCAGAATCAGGATCAGGGCGAGTAAGGCGCCCACCACCACGACCAGGTTATCGGCCAAAAAGCGGTTCAGCTCTGCCATCGGCGGGCGCTCCGGGGCTGGGCGTGGGCTCGGTGGGGAACGGCTGGTATCATACCGCCCCCACGCGGCCTCCCAGATGGGACTGCGTGCCCGCGATTCGACACTGACCGCATCGAGGAAGGCATGGCTCGACGAGGAGGCAAGGCTGCCAGCCGGCGATCGCGCCGCAAGCAACAGCAGCGACCGTTGCCACGACCCGGGGCGCAGGGCGCACCATCCGCCGCGCCGCGCGAGTTCGAACTGTCGTCTGATCCAGGCGACGCGCCGACGTCCGGCCCGATGTCGGATGCCTTCGAGAAGGCCGATGCCGAGGTCCGCGCCGCCACTGCCCCGCCGATGTCAGCGACGCCCATCCGCGGACGTTCCAGGCCCGCCGACCCGCGGGTGATGGTCGGCGGCTCGTCGCGGCTCGGCGAGCGCGCGGTGGCCGAGTACCACTACGTCGTGCGCGACCTGCGCAACATCGCGGTGCTGGTGGCAGTGCTGATCGTGCTGCTTGCGATCGCCACGTTCGCGGTCAACGGCCTGGGGATCGGCCGGGCCTAGCCCTTGCGCGGTCTCTTGACGTCGGCTTCCAGGCGCTGACGTCGCAGGCGCTGCAACCGGTCGCCAATCTGGATCTCCAGCCCCTGGTCTGACGGCTCGTAGTAGACCTTGCCGGCCAGCTCATCGGGCAGGTACTGCTGGTCCACGTCCGCGTTCTCGAAATCGTGCGGGTAGCGATACCCCTTGCCGTACCCATGCTCACGCGCCAGCCTGCGGTGCGCGGATGGCCGCAGGTGGAGGGGCACCGGCAGCCGGCCCTTCTCCTCGACGTCGGCCAACGCGCTGAAGTAGGCCGCGCCCGCGCGGTTCGACTTCGGGGCCGATGCGACGTAGGCGGCCGCCTGGGCCAGCGCGTACTGCGCCTCCGGCAGGCCGATCATCTCCACCGCCTGCATCGCCGCCACCGCCACCTGCAGCGCCCGCGGATCGGCATTGCCCACGTCCTCGCTGGCGGCGATCACGATCCGCCGCGCGATGAAGGTCGGATCCTCCCCCGCCGCCACCATGCTGGCGCACCAGTAGAGGGCCGCGTCCGGGTCGTTGCCGCGCATCGACTTGATGAAGGCCGATGCCGCCTCGTAATGCTGGTCGCCCACCCGGTCGTACGCGAGCAGCCGCTGCTGGGCGGCCTCCGAAACCGCCTCGGCAGCGATGATGTCGCCGTCCTGCGCGACCGCGGCCGCCGCCTCCAGGATGTTCAGCGCCTGGCGGGCGTCACCGCCCGACAGGTTGAGCAGCGCGGCCAGGGCGTCGGCGGACAGGCTGACCCGGCCGGCGAGGCCACGGTCCTCGGCCAGCGCCCGCTCCGCGATGATCCGCAGCTCATCGGGGTCCAGCGGCTCCAGGCGGTAGACGCGCAGTCGGGAGAGGAGGGGCGAGTTGATCTCGTAGTACGGGTTCTCGGTGGTGGCACCGATCAGCGTGATCGTGCCGTCCTCCACGTGCGGGAGCAGTGCGTCCTGCTGCGCCTTGTTGAAGCGGTGCAGCTCGTCGATGAATGCGACCGTTCGGCCGCCCTGCTGACGCAGGGCCCTGGCATCGGCCACCAGGGTGCGCAGGTCGGCCACGCCGCTCGTCACCGCCGAGAGCTGGCGCCACGTCCCCTCGGACCGCTCCGCGAGCAGACGTGCCAGCGTGGTCTTGCCCGATCCCGGCGGGCCCCACAGCACCATGCTGGGCAGGTAGCCGGGGCGCACGACCTTGGAGAGTGCTCCGTCATCGCCGACGAGCGTGGTCTGACCCACGAACTCTTCCAGCGTGCGCGGCCGCATGCGGGCCGCCAGTGGCGCGTCGGCCGCCGGCTCGCCACCGAAGAGCGGCTCGGTCAGGTTGGGCGGCTTGCGCGGCATCGATCGGCCTCCATCGGCCGATTATGATGCCGGCCATGGAACAGAACCTGCGCATCCCCGGACCCACGCCGATCCCGGATGACGTGCGCCTTGCGCAGTCCGCGCCGATGATCGACCACCGGGGCACCGAGTTCGCGGAGCTCCAGGAGGAGATCGCCACGGGGCTGGCGAACTTGATCGGCACCAGCGGCGAGATCCTGCTGCTGACCGGTTCCGGGACGGGCGCCATGGAGGCGGCCGTGGTGAACACGCTGTCGCCCGGCGATCGGGTCCTGGCGGTGATCATCGGCGGGTTCGGAGACCGCTTCGCTGACGTCGCCGAGGCGTTCGGCGCACGCGTCGACCGCATGGAGGTCGAGTGGGGAAAGGCGGCCGACCCGTTCGCCGTGAGCGAGCGACTGGCGAGCGGCGACCCGTACCGGGCCGTCCTGCTCACCCACAACGAGACCTCGACCGGTGTGGCCAACCCACTGCGGGAGCTACTTGCCGCCGCACACTCCGCCCCTGGCGACCCGCTGACCCTGGTCGACGGCATCAGTGGGCTCGGGGCCATGCCCTTCGAGATGGACGCCTGGGGCGTCGACCTGGTGGTGAGCGCCAGCCAGAAGGCGTGGATGGCGTCGCCCGGCATCGCCATCGCCGCCGTCGGCGAACGCGCCCGCGCGGCGGAGGCGGGCGCACGAATGCCACGCTTCTACTGGGATTTCGCCGAAGCGCGGAAGTGGGCGGGCAAGGGCCAGACGCCGTGGACCCCTGCAGTGGCCGTCCTCTACGGCCTGCGCGTTGGCGTCCGGCGGCTCGTCGAGGAGGGCCGCGAGCGCACGTGGGCGCGCCATCGGGCCATTGCCGCCGGCTCGCAGGCCGGGCTGGAGGGACTTGGGCTCCGCCTCGTCGCGCGCCCCGAGGATCGGTCCGCCACCGTCACCGCCGCGTGGCTCCCGGAGGGACTCGACTGGGGTCCATTCAACGCCGATATGCGAAGACGCGGCCTGGTGGTGGCCGGCGGACAGGGCAAATGGGTCGGTCGCATCATGCGGTTCGGGCACATGGGCATGGTCGAGATCGCCGAGATGGTGGATGCCGTTCGGGTCATGGGCGAGACGCTGTCCGACCATGGCTTCCAACCCGATGTCGCCGCCGCGGTGGCAGCCACTCAGGCCGCCTACGACGCATCACGGTCCGCCGCGGCCAGGTGACTCACCGCCTGCTGCTGGTGCGGCACGGCGTCACTTCCTGGAATCGGGAGGGCCGCTTCCAGGGCCACCTGGACCCCCCGCTTGATCAGGCTGGCGTGAGGGAGGCTCGCCTCCTGGCTACCCGGCTCGTCCGTGAGGAGGCTGGCGATGTGCGCATCGTCAGCTCGCCGCTGCAACGTGCGATGGCCACCGCCACGCGGCTCGCTGAGTCGCTGGCTGGTGCGGGTCGCTCACCGAGGCTCTCGACCGACGCGCGGCTCATGGAGATCGGCCAGGGCGAGTGGGAGGGCATGACCCACGTGGAGCTCGAAGAGGGTGATCCGGATCGGTATGCCCACTGGCGCGCGGACCGCGGCTCCACGCAGCCACCCGGCGCCGAGCCGCTGGAAGATGCGCAGCTACGCGTCGCAGCCGTCATCGACGAGAGCACGCGAGAGCCGTCCGCCGTCTGCCTCGTGTCGCACGGCGGCAGCCTCAGGCTCGCCGCGCAGCATCTCCTTGGGCTCGAGCTGGCGCGGGCCTGGGCGCTGGACGTCGACAACGCATCGCTCTCCCGGCTCACCCGCGAGGGCGGCGCGGAGGAGGTATGGCGCCTGGAAGCCTGGAACGACACGGGGCACCTTCTGGGCTACGCGCCACAGCACACCGACGAGGCCGAAGGCGCGCCGCTGGCGCTGTAGGCAGGATCAGCGGCTGGGAATCAGCCCCTTCGCCCGACGCTTGAGGGCGAGCCACAGCAGCGGCAGCTGCAGGCGTTTCCAGGCCGCCTCCATGCCGGCGATCGCCGCTCCCGAGATGCCGTGGCCGGAGTAGCTCTGCCAGACCTTGCCGTTGGCGATGGTCCGGATGTCCGGCTGGTGGCTGGGGATCTGCTCCTCCAGCCACCCCGCATATTCATAGATCGTTTCCGACGGACGCTGCGCCACGCCTGCCCTGTCGGCGGCCATCGCCAGGCGCCGCCACTGGCGGTCGCCAGGAGCCAGGAAGCGGAGGGCGCGGCGCGTCTGCTGCCAGCGCCATACAGCCACGATCAGCAGTGTGCCGACGATGCCGATGACGAGCAGGAGGCCTCCATTCCCCTGGTTCGGGTCAGTGGGCTCCTCGCCGGGCAGCACGCCGCCGGGCAGCGGCTGCGACGAGGGCAGCGCGAACTCGTCGTCCGGCAGGCCCTCATCGATGCGAGGCGGAGTCGACGCCGTCGGACCACCGGGTGAGGCTGGCGGAAGCGGATCGCCATTGGCGCGTCGAATGGGGGCGACGCCCTTGGTCGGCTCGAAGCGCTCCCATCCGTAGCCGGGGAAGTACAGCTCCGGCCAGGCGTGGGCGTTCCGCTCGCGGACCTGCCACAGCGTGATCGGCGGCCCGCCCTGGGTGCTGCGAATGGCCTCGAGGCGCTGGCCCGGTGCGTAGCCCACCGCCAGGCGGGCCGGGATGCCGAGCGATCGGGCCAGGACGACCATCGACGAGGCGAAGTGCTCGCAGTAGCCGACTTTGCCGCCGTCAGGATCGAACAGGAAGTAGTCGACCAGGTCTCGGTCCGGGTCAGTCGGAAGCGGCGCGACGGTCTGGTAGTCGAACTCGTCATTGACCCGGAAGTAATTGACGATCGCCTCCGCCAGCGAGTAGGGATCCTTGTCACGGGACTGCGCTTCGATCTGCTCTGCCAGATCGCGGGTGCGATCCGTCACTCCCTCGAGGCCCAGGTAGCTGTCCAGGATCTCCTGCGGGTAGTTCGTGCCCGCCGCCGACAGCTGGGTGCGGGTTGCGTTGCTCATGGCGGCGGTCAGGAAGTAGCTCGATCCGGCGGGGATGGACGTCGCCGCGTCCACGCTGCCGAGGAACGGCTGACCGTTGGTCTCGGTCACGATCACCGGCGCCGAGATGCTGATCGGATATCCCGTGGTGAACAGCTGCCGTGCGCTGGGCCGCTGGATCTGCACCTCGATCCGCTGCTTGCGGAAGGCGTCGTTCACGGTCGGTCGCTCGGCCGATTCCTCCGGGAAGATCGGCTGCTCCGTCGCGACCTCGCGCGACCGCCGCTGCGACTGCTCCCAGCCACGTCCCTTCCATACGTCGTAGGTCCGGGCGCGCATGTAAAGGGGCAGCGTCGCGGCGACGGTGAGGACCGGATCGTCGCGGCTCGTCCACTCCCCGGAGATGCTGAAGCTGGGGCCGAAGCTTGTTCCGGTGAACCGCGAGTCGGCGTTGTTCAGTCCGCCGAACCACAGGTCAAGCTGGCCGCGCGCATCGGTCCAGACCGTGTCCAGGTTGTTCCAGACCGCGGTCAGCGGTGCGGCGACTGCCACTGTGGTCAGCACCGAGGCCATCACGATGCTGGTGGCGATGAAGACGAGCCCGCTGCGCATGATCGCGGCGGGCACCTCGGTGTTCTCGTTGACGCGCCGGCGCTGCCAACCCTCTTCGCGCCCGATGAGGGCCGCGCGCAGCCAGAGCAGCAGCGCGGCCAGCATGAAGATCACGATGTAGATGAAGAGGTTTGTGAGCGTCGCGGACAGGTTCGCGACCAGTGCGGCGCCCACCAGCAGGATGGCGTCCAGGACCCGATGGTGGCGGTACATCGTGTAGGCAGCGATGAAGGCGGTGGACCACATCAGCAGGCCCAGCGCCAGAGCGTACGGGCTGAGCTGCGGCGCATAGCCCTGGTCGGTGAGGATGCGGGCCCAGTCGATTCCCTCGCTGCGAAGGGTCAGGAAGCGGGCGGCCTGCGACATCCCAGGGAAGTATTCGCCGCCCACGGCCCACAGCACGATGGCGCCGCCGACCACGGCACTGATCGGCAGGACCGCCACCACGCTGAGCGTCGTCAGGCCCAGGATGGCTCCCAGCAGCAGCGCGTAGAACGCCACCGGCACCAGGAACTCAGCCTGCTCCAGCCACTCCGCGCGCTGCACGGCCCAGCAGAGGCTGAGCAGCATGACCATCAGGAGGGCGGCGGCAAGCCAGCCCTCGCGCGGCTGCAGGTAGCGCCGCGCCCACTCAGGCACGGAGCTGCTCCTCACGGGACTGGATCTTCGGTCGCGAAGCCCGCCGTCCCGCTCCCTTGCCGCCCAGCACCGTGGCGAGGTC
>DASSCW010000289.1:0-2267 GCA_035697465.1 Candidatus Limnocylindria bacterium
CCACCGCGCGGTGCTGATCCGCGGCTATGTCGACCGGGTGGAGATCGTCTGCGGCAGCGAGCAGATCGCCTGCCACCGGCGCTCCTATGCCCGCGAGGACTTCGTCTTCGATCCGCTGCATTACTTGGCGCTGCTCGAGCACAAGCCGGGGGCACTCGACCAGGCGGCGCCGCTGGCGGGCTGGCAACTGCCCGATGGGTTCGGTGTGTTGCGTCGGTTGCTCGAAGCGCGCTTGGGCAAGGCTGGCAAGCGGGAGTTCGTCCAGGTTCTGCGTCTGTTGGAAGCGTTTCGCCTCGAGGATGTCACCGCCGCGGTTGGCGCCGCCCTGGCGCGCGGCACGATTGGCTTCGATGCGGTCAAGCATCTGGTGCTGTGCCGGATCGAGCAGCGGCCACCGCGGCTCAATCTGACCTTGTACCCCTACCTGCCCAAGGCCGAGGTCCGGACGACGTCACCCCACGCCTATTTGAGCCTGCTGGCGGGACGGGCGGCATGAGCGCGACGCCGCAGGTCCTGCTTGGCCACCATCTGAAGGCGCTCAAACTGCCGACCTTTGTGCGCGAGTACGACAAGGTGGCTCGGCAATGCGCCGCCGAGGGCGTCGACCACGTCCGCTATCTGCTCCGCCTGGCCGAGCTGGAGATGATCGATCGGGAACAGCGCCTCGTCGAGCGGCGCATTCGGGCGGCCCGTTTCCCTGCCGTGAAGAGCCTCGACAGCTACGACTTCACCGCTCTGCCCAGCCTCAACAAGGCGCTCGTGCTGGATCTGGCTCGATGCGAATATGTGGCGCGCCGCGAGAACGTGATCGCCCTCGGCAATGCCGGCACCGGCAAAACCCACATCGCGCTGGGCTTGGGTCTGGCCGCCTGCCAAAAGGGCCTTGCGGTCGGCTTCACCACCGCCGCCGCCCTCGTCCACGAACTGATGGAAGCCCGTGACGAGAAGCGTCTGCTGCGGCTGCAACGCCAGCTCGCCGCGTGCACGCTGCTGATCATCGACGAGCTCGGCTACGTGCCCCTCTCACCGACCGGTGCCGAGCTGCTGTTCGAGGTGTTCAGCCAACGCTACGAGCGGGGATCGGTCATCGTCACCAGCAATCTGCCGTTCGACGAGTGGACCAGCGTGTTCGGCTCCGAACGCCTGACCGGTGCGCTCCTCGACCGCCTCACCCATCACGTCCACATCCTCGAGATGAACGGTGACAGCTATCGTCTCCGGCAAAGCAAGCACCGCCGGCGCTCGCCCAGCTCCGACGCCAGCCAACCGCAGCCCGCCTGACCGCCAAATGACAAGGGCCCCGCGCGGGGCCCTTGTCATCACGCCACCTGATGCATCTTTGCGCCGCCACGCCGATGCATTTTCTCTCCGCCGTTGACACCCAGCGATGGCGTGGTCTTCGTCGCCGGGCATTGGTGCTCGCACTCCGCCATCCCGGCCTCGAAGATCTACGAGGAAGCAGGGGTTCTCATGATCGCTCCGGGCGCGATCAGCGCGAAGCTGACCGACGAAGGCGGGCCGAACGTGTTCCGCGTGTGCGGCCGGGACGACCGGCAAGGGGCAAAAGTCGCCGATTACCTTGCCGACCATTGGAACGGCAAGAAGATTGCGATCCTGGATGATGGTACCACCTTTGGGGCGGGCCTTGCCGACGGCGCCAGACGCAGGTTGCACGAGCGCCGCGTGCGCTTGGCCCTGGATGAGGTCTATACCCCAGGCGAAGCGGAGTATTCCGCGCTGGCCTCGAAGATGGAGGCCGCAGGCGTCGACGTCTTTTTTGTCGGCGGCTACCACCGGGAGACGGGCCTGATCTTCCGCCAGGCGCGTGACCGCGGCTACGGCCTCCAGCTGATCGCCAACAGCGCCATGGCGACCGCGGACTTCCCGATGATCGCGGGTCCGGGGCTCGAAGGTACGGTCATGATGGCGGCGGCGGATGCGCGCGAGAACCCCCAGGCGGCGGAGATTGTAGCGCGATTTCGGGCACAGGGTTACGATCCGCCCGGATTCACGCTCTACGCCTACGCAGCGGTGCAGGTCTGGGCCCAGGCGGTGGCGGCGGCGGGCTCGCTGGATCTGGATACGGTGACCGCGGCTCTGCACAGCCGTCAGTTCGACACGGTGCTGGGCCGGATCGGTTTCGACGAGAGGGGCGATGTCACGGGCTTCGAGCCGTGGCAATGGTACGTCTGGCAGGGGGATGGCACCTACGTGCCGCTGAAGCACGCCGAGGAGTAGGTCAGCCGAAGCGCGAAAGTACAATCATG
>DASSCW010000290.1:0-12754 GCA_035697465.1 Candidatus Limnocylindria bacterium
GATCGCGCCCGGGGGCACCTTGACGCCGAACGCATCGTCGCCGACCTCGCACGGCTGGCCAAGCCGTTGGTCGCCCGTCTTCCCGCGCGCACGACGGTAGTCGGCATCGGCGCATCGATGGTCGGTGTCATCCGCGCGCCGGACGGAATGGTCCGCGTGGCGCCGAACCTCGGTTGGCGCGACGTCCCACTCCCTGAGCTTCTGGCCCGTGCGCTCCAGCTCGTCGTCCCGGTCTCGGTCGCCAACGATGCTGACCTTGGTGCGCTTGCCGAGCATCGGCGGGGAGCGGCGGCCGGCGTCGCCGACGTCTTGTACATCTCCGGCGAAGTCGGTGTGGGCGGAGGCGTCATCGCAGCGGGACGGGCGCTCGCCGGCGCATCCGGCTATGCCGGCGAGATCGGCCACATGCCGGTGAACCCGGCGGGGGCGGCCTGTCGCTGTGGATCGATCGGCTGCTGGGAGACCGAGGTGGGGGAGCGGGTCCTGCTGCAGCGCGCCGGTCAACGCCAGACTGGCGGTCGCGCAGCGGTCGATGCCGTGTTCGCGGCGGCCGCGGCCGGCGCGCCACGGGCACGCGAGGCCCTGGCGACGACCGGCTCCTGGTTGGGTATCGGCCTGGCGGGCCTCGTGAATGTCTTCAACCCGAGCCTCATCGTGCTCGGCGGGCTGCTCGGAAGGATGCACCCGCTCGTAATGCCCGAGGTCGACGAAGCCCTCGACCGGCGTGCGTTCCGGGCTGCTCGAGAAGTGGTACGCGTGGTTCCTGCTGCGCTCGGCATGGATGCCCCGCTGTTGGGCGCCGCAGAGCTCGCATTCGAACCGCTCCTGGTTGACCCCGCGGGATGGCTTGCGCCACGTCCCGCACTGGCTCGGGTCGCGGGCGCATGACGCAGGGAAGTGAGGTGGATCACCAGCCCGATGCGGGGGCTTGACAAGGTTGTAGCCTACGCCCAGCACCTTCACTGAGGGCGGGCCACCAAATGCGAGGAGGATTGAACATGCGCATGCCAAGGCTGGCTGCCCTTACGGGGATCGCCGCCATCATCCTGGCCGCCTGCGGTGGCCCGGGTGCCTCTGGCAGCGGAGCGGCCGCAGGCGACTGCAGCGTCGGCGTTTCGTGGAACAACTTCCAGCAGCCGCGCTGGGCTGCCACGGATCAGCCGAACATGAAGCAGACCGTCGAGGACGGCGGTGGAACGTTCACCGAATTCGATGCTGACCTGGACAGCGTCCAACAGCTCACCGACGTCGAGACGCTCATCAACCAAGGCATCGACGTCCTCGTTCTCCTGCCGCAGGACAGCAGTGTCGTGGGCCCGGCACTGGAAGCGGCCGCGGCAGCGGACATCCCGGTCATCGCATACGACCGCCTGGTCGAAGATCCGAACGTGCTCTACATCACGTTCGACAACATCGGCGTCGGCCGCGCGGAGGCCGAGGGCCTCTTCGAGGTCGTGCCCGAGGGCAACTACGTCCTGATCAAGGGCGATCCGGGGGACCCGAACGCCTCGACCTTCCTGCCTCTCGGCTGGGATGAGGCCGGGCTTCAGGACAAGATCGACGCCGGCGAGATCACCATCGTCGCTGATCAGTTCACCGACGCGTGGGACACCGAGACCGCGCAGAACAACATGGAAGCGATCATCGACTCGGCGAACGCCGATGGCGTCGTGATTGACGCGGTGCTGGCCGAGAACGACAGCACGGCTCTGGGCGTGGCCGCCGCGCTGCAGGCCAAGAACTATGAACCGTACCCGCCCGTCAGCGGTCAGGACGGCGATCCCGCCAACCTGAACAACGTGGCCAAGGGGCTGCAGCACATCGACATTTGGAAGAACAGCAACGAGCTGGGCAAGGCCGCCGGTGCAGCTGCGCTCCAGCTGTGCGAAGGCACTGCGTTGGGGGAGGTTACCCTGCCGGACGGTCTGATCGATGAGTCGGTGGCGCCGGAAGCAGGGCTCACGGCCGCTGACTTCACGACGCCGGGACCGGACGGGGAGCCGGACAGTGGCGACGAGAATGTCGTCAAGTCGTTCATCCTGCAGCCGACGCCGATCATCGCGGAGGACCTGCAGCTGGTATTCGACGCCGGCTGGTACGCGACCCAGGAGGAGATCTGCGAGGGAGTCACCGCAGAGGATCCGGGCGCGGGCCCGTGCGGCGTGTAGGCACGGGTCTACAGAGCTCGTGACGTAGGCAGCCCTGCGCCTCCGGTCCGCCGGGGGCGCAGGGCCTTTTCGCAGCGCTAGGAGAGCCGTCGTGACGAACGTGGCCGGCACGGCCCCAAGTTCGGGGAAGACGGAGCAGCCGCTCGGTCCACGTGTGGGCCGGGCACTCGCGGCCGTGCGCGATGGGCTGGCGGCCACCGAAATCGACCTGCGCCTGTTCGGCATGCTCGTGGCTCTTGCGGCGATCCTGATCGGTTTCCACATTCAGTCCGGCGGCGACTTCATCCAGCCGGCGAACATGTTGACCCTGGCCGTTCAGGCATCCGGCGTCGCGATCATGGCGACCGGCATGGTGCTCATCATCGTGTCGCGCAACATCGACCTGTCCGTCGGCTCGATCGTCGGCTTCACGGCGATGTCCTACGCGCTGCTGCAGACGGACTGGCTGCCAGCCCTTGGTCTGGGGGTCGACTCCCCATTCATGTGGATCGTTGCGCTGGCGCTCGGCCTGGGCCTGGGCGCATTCATCGGCGGCGTCCAGGGCTTCATCATCGCGTTCATCGGGGTGCCGTCCTTCATCGTCACCCTGGGAGGACTGCTCTCCCTGCGGGGATCCGTCTGGCTCCTGTCGAGCGGAGCCGCCGTTTCCGGCCTGCAATCGGGCTTTCGGCAGATCGGCGGCGCGCCCGGCGTCGGGGGTACGGTCGGGGGAGAGGTCACCTGGGCGATCGCTGGCCTCGCGTGCCTCGCAATCATCGGCCTGATCATCTACAACCGCCGCCAACGGGTCCGTTTCGGCTTCCCGCTCCGCCCGAGGTGGGCCGAGTTCCTACTGGGCGCGGTCGGCGTGGTGGCTGTAGTGGCCGTAGCAGCGTTCATCAACGCGAATTTCCTGCCACGCGGAATGGCCACCGAATATGCCATCGAGCACGGCATTACCGAACCGCCGGGCGGCCTCAAGGTTTCCGCGGGGCTCCCGTGGCCAATCATCCTGGTACTCGGCGTAACGATCGTCGTGACGTTCCTCGCCACGCGCCGACGATTCGGGCGATACGTGTATGCCTACGGCGGAAATCCCGACGCCGCCGAGCTGGCGGGCATCAACACCCGCTGGCTGATCATGAGGACGTACATCCTGATGGGCCTGCTCTGCGCCATCGCGGCGGCCATCGGTGCGGCGCGGCTGAACGGATCGACCCTGGAGGTCGGACAGAGCGATGAGCTGTACGTCATCGCCGCTGCGGTGGTGGGCGGCACTTCCTTTGCCGGCGGCATCGGCACAATCCCGGGCGCGGTGCTTGGCGCCTTCGTCATGCAGTCGCTCGCCTACGGCTTGAGCTACAACGGCGTGAATTCGCCTACGCAGAACGTGGTTGCCGGCATCGTGCTGATCGTGGCTGTCGGGTTCGACACGTATAACCGCCGGCGCAGCGGCAAGTAGAGGGCGGAGATGAAGGAGCGGGGCAAGGTTCCCATCTGCGAGATGCGCCACATCCGTGTTGCCTTCGGCGGCGTGCATGCGGTCGACGACGTCAGCATCGACGTCCGTGCGGGCGAGGTCATGGGCCTGGTCGGTGGCAACGGCGCCGGCAAGTCGACTCTCATTCGTACCCTGTCCGGGGCGCATCGGGCCGACTCAGGCGAGATCCTCGTCGACGGTAAGCCGGTGTCCATCACCAATCCACGCGACGCCAAGGCCCTGAACATCGAGTGCATCTACCAGACCCTGGCACTCGCGGACAACGTCGACGCTCCTGCGAACGTCTTTCTCGGCCGCGAGCTGACAACCGCCTTTGGGACGCTTGACGACGGCGCGATGGAGGATGCGACTCGCAAGGTGATGGGGCGGCTGAACCCGAACTTCACGCGCTTCACGACCCCCGTGAAGTCCCTCTCCGGCGGACAGCGCCAGGCGGTGGCGATCGCCCGGGCGGTGCACTTCAATGCCAGGATCATGATCATGGACGAGCCGACCGCGGCCCTTGGCCCTGCCGAGACGGCCCAGGTGCGCGACCTCATCCGGCAGCTGAAGAACGAGGGCCTCGGGATCTTCCTGATCAGCCACGACATCCATGACGTGTTCGACCTTTCGGATCGGATCGCCGTCATGTACCACGGAAAGCTGGTTGACACGGTCGAGCGCGAGAAGGTCACGCCCGATGAAGTGCTGGCCATGATCATCCTCGGCAAGAAGTCCGAGGAGGCTTCGCGCGAGGAGCTGGCCGAGCTCAAGATCTGACGGTCACATCCTCCGGAAGGACGGCGCGAGCGCCGGGTACAGGCCCGCGTACGTCGCGTGCGCCTCGCCATACGCGCCGGCATCCGGTCCCGGTGCCGCGACCGGCGTGGTCGTGACGAGGGCATCCACCGCATCCTGGACCGTGGGGAACCAGCCGGCACCCACCGCCCCCAACAGCGCCGCTCCGTAGGCTGCCCCTTCGGTCGTGCTGGCCGCCACGATCTCGGCTCCAAGGACATCGGCCAGGATCTGCCGCCACAGCCGGCTGGCCATCCCGCCGCCCGACGCGCGAATGGCCGATGGTGCCGGAATGCCGGCGGCACGCATCAGGTCAAGGCCGTCACGCAGCCCGAAGGCGACACCCTCGAGGACGGCACGGGTCATCTGCGGCCGGCGATGGGACAGGGTTAGCCCCACGAAGGCGCCGCGTGCCAGGGGATCGGGGTGTGGGCTGCGCTCGCCGCTGAGGTACGGGAGGAAGATGAGCCCGTCGCTGCCTGGCGCCACGGACTCCGCCTCCGACACGAGCTGGTCGAAGGCCATGCCCGGCGCCAACGTGTCGCGATACCAGCGCAGGCTGCCAGCCGCCGAGAGCATCACCGACATCATGTGCCAGCGATCGGGCACGGCATGGCAGAAGGCATGGACCCTGCCCGCGGGCTCGTACAGCGGTTCATCGGTGCCGGCGAAGATCACGCCCGACGTGCCGAGGGAGAGCGCCATCGTCCCGGGGTCCACAGCACCGACCCCGATCGCGTTGGCCGCCTGATCGCCCCCGCCAGCGACGACCGGAGTCCCAGGCTGGAGGCCGGTCGCGTCCGCGGCCGCCTGGCTGACAACACCCGTGACGTCAGGGCCCTCCGCGGCGAGTGGCATCCACGTTCGAGGGATCCCCAGTACGCCGAGCACCTCGCCCGACCAGTCCCGCGCGTGGAGGTCGAATAGCAGGGTGCCGGCGCCATCGGCCTTGTCCACCGCGTGATCGCCTGTCAGCTGCAGTCGGACGTAGTCCTTCGGGAGGAGCAGGTGGGCGATCTGCCCCCAGACGTCCGGCTCATGCTCACGGACCCAGAGCAGCTTGGGTGCCGTGAACCCGGTTAGCGCGTCGTTGCCGGTGATCGAGACGAGCCGGCTCCGCGTCATCAGCTCGCGGATCAGGTCGCACTCGGCGGCGGTGCGCTGGTCGTTCCAGAGGATGGCCGGGCGCAGCACCCGGTCCGAGCCGTCGAGCAGGACCGCGCCGTGCATCTGCCCGGTCAGCCCGATCGCCTCGACCTCGTCGGCGGAGGCGCCCGTCGCCTTCAGGGCCGCGCCGATCGCTGGGACGGCAGCATCCCACCAGTCAGTAGGATCCTGCTCGCTCCATCTTGGCCGTGGTGCGCTGGTCTCGTATTCCTGCTGGCCGATACCACGCACGGCGCCCGTGCCGTCCACGAGCACAGCCTTGGTGGCGGTCGTAGAGACATCGAGGCCCAGGACCAGGGGCACGACTCAGGTGTCGGCTCTGCCGCTGGGCGGCGCTTGATCGGCGTCTGTCGACCAGATGCGCTGGTTCACCGCATTCTCCAGGTATTCCTGGCGGCCCGACACCGGCTGAGGATCGATGCCGCCCGCCGTCACCTGGTCGCCGAGCGATGCGAGGGAAGCGTCGCCGCCGAGGATCTCCCTGCCGAGCGAGGAGTTCCAGCCCCCATACCGCCTCTCGCGCTCGGCCTGGAGCGTTTCGTGTTCGACCATCTCGTCGGCAACCAGCAGCGCCCTCGCCAGGGTGTCCATGCCGCCGATGTGGGCGTGGAAGAGGTCGACCCGGTCGAGGCTCTGCCGGCGCAGCTTGGTGTCGAAGTTGAACCCACCGCTCGTGAATCCGCCGGCGCGCAGGATCTCGTGCATCGCAACCGACAGCTCGTCAACCGAGTTCGGGAACTGGTCGGTGTCCCAGCCGTTCTGGTAGTCGCCTCGGTTGATGTCAATGCTGCCGAAGCAGTCCAGCGCGATGGCTGTCGCCACCTCGTGATGAAAGCTGTGGCCGGCCAGCGTCGCGTGGTTGACCTCGAGATTCATGCGGTACTCGCCCTCAAGGCCATGCCGGGCGAGGAACCCATGGACGGTGGCGGTGTCGTAGTCGTACTGGTGCTTGGTCGGCTCCTGTGGCTTCGGCTCGATGAGGAGCATCCCCTCGAAGCCGATGCGATGCTTGTGCTCGGCCACCAGGTGCAGGAAGCGGGCGAACTGCTGCTCCTCCCGGACGAGATCGGTGTTCAGAAGCGACTCGTAGCCCTCGCGGCCACCCCACAGCACGTAGTTGGCGCCACCCAGGCGATGGGTCGCCTCCAGCATCGATCGGACCTGCGCCGCCGCGAAGGCGAAGACCTCGGGATCGGGGTTGGTCGAAGCACCGGCCGCGTAGCGCGGATGGCTGAAGAGGTTGGCAGTGCCCCACAGGAGACGTGCGCCAGTCCGCTCCATGCCTTCTTCGACCTGCTCCACCATCCGCTCGAGGTTCGCCTGCGTCTCGGCGTAACTCTTGCCCTCCGGCGCGACGTCGCGATCGTGGAAGGTGAAGAACGGCGCGCCAAGCTTGGCGATGAACTCGAATGCAGCGTCGACCTTGGCGCTGGCGGCGTCCATCGGGTCCAGGCCCGGCTGCAGCCAGGGTCGGTCGAAGGTGCCGGCGCCGAAGACGTCGGAACCGGGCCAGTTGAAGGAGTGCCACAGGCACACGGCGACCCGCAACTGCTCCGCCATGGGCCGGCCGCGGACGACGCGGTCCGGGTCGTAGACCTTGAAGGTGAGTGGATCGTCGGATCCGATGCCGGCGAAGCGGATCGGCTCGCGGATCTCGGAGAAGAAGTCACCCGGCACGTCCAGATCCTCCGGCAGCGCTCAGGATGCGCGTGTATTCGAGCGTACCACAGGTTTGTACGAAAGCCGCACAAACGTCCCGACCGCAAAATTCGTGACGAGGCACACGGAACTCCCGCGCGGTGGATCGCGTCAACCCGGCATGCAGTACCGCCGACTCATCCTTGCAGCCGTGCTGGCGAGCCTGGTGGGCGCCTGTGCGAGTCCGGGCATATCGGGCGAGCCGCTCACCGAGGCGGAGGCGATTCAGCGCGTCCTTGCGCAGGACAGCCGTTTCACCGGACTCGGTCCCGCGGATCCGGACCTCATCGGCCAGGCCGCCTGGTACGAGGTCGCCGATACCGCCGATGGGTGGCAGGTGCGCATCCGCATCGGCTGGGGCGACTGCCCTGCAGGCTGCATTCACGAGCATCGTTGGACCTACGGCGTCACCCGCAGCGGTGCCGTCTCGCTGGTCGGCGAGGACGGCGATCCGCCACCGGCTGCGAACGGCATTCACGGGGTGGTCGTGGCCGGCCCGACCTGCCCGGTCGTCACCGATCCCCCGGACCCTGCCTGTGCCGATCGTCCGGTCGAAGGGGCGGTGATCGTGGTCCTGGATGAGTCCGGCGTCGAGGTCGCGCGAGCCACCTCTGCTGCCGACGGCACGTTCGCCATCGGCCTGGCGCCGGGCGCCTACCGGGTGGTGCCCCAAGCCGTCGAGGGACTGATGGGGACGGCCGATGCGCAGGATGTCGGACTGGTCGCCGGCGAGCCGATGACCGAGCTCACGATCGTTTACGACACGGGCATCCGCTGAGGCGGGCCGCAGCTGTCGCGAATGTGACAAGCAGGGGGCCACTAACGCGGGGGCGGGTGGCCCGTTAGTACCAGTGAGCCGGGCACCTGTGTTAGCGAGTCTCTCGCTAGGGCAGCCACAGTTGCCCGGCATCTCTGTGCCCTGGGCAGGCTCAGCGGCCGGGATCCTCGAAGTCAGGATCGACCGGGGCCGTCGGCCCGACGTTGTCGAGAGTGGGGAGCAGGATCCACCCCATGACCGCCATCGCGCCGCCGAAGACGACCAGCAGCACCGTGCCGGTCCACTCGGTGGCGGTCCAGTAGCCGTAGCCGATCCCGATGGCCACGATCAGGACGGGCAGGAGCAGGTAGCGGGTCAGCGACATGCCGGCATGATACCGATCGGCTGCCGCACTCGGCGTGCCTCCCGTAGCTCCTTTAATCTATACAAATCTATACCTTTCAGCAGATCCAGCCGCAGTCCGTACGGACCATGTCGCCCCGCTCACTGGCCGGGCGAAGGCCAGTCAGCGGCTCGTTGGTCTTGACCAGGGGTCGGGCATTGAGGATCTCCGTGCTCTCGGCGAGTCCCGCACGGCGGACCGAGGGATCCGATACGGCCGGGCCGGTCTCGACGCGATCGCGGGCGGCCGGCCCGTCTGGCTGCGCCGATGCATCCGGCTCTCGTGCCGTGACCAGGGTGCCGTCGGGGTAGGCGAGCCACAGCCCGCGCAGGCGCGCGATGAAGTGCTCGGGCATTCCCGGAACGAGCATGTCGACGATGCCGCGACCGCTGCGCCTATACCCCCGCGGTCGCTCATCGGCCTGGACGCGGTCGACGAACGGGCGTTGCAGTAGCTCGCGTACCGCCAGGGCGACGGCGTCCGGCGCGTCCACATCGGTGCGTCCATCGCTGAAGGTGGCAGAACCGATCACCTCCCCCGTGCCCCCTGCTCGGTCGGCGCGGACGAGCTCGAAGACGATCGTGTCCTCGGTGCGCGGATCCGTCGTCTGGTGGACCATGGCCGCAGGATAGCCCAATCGCGCCCGTCCGCCAGGTGGTTCCCTGCGCTCTCGCGCAGGCCCGAGCGCGGGCTAGAATCGGGCCATGCAGGCAGTCGAGGCGGGGCAGTACCGCGAGATGGTCGAGGCCCAGTCAGACGAGCAGATCGATCGCTGGGCGGCGGACCTCTTCGTCGATTTCGCCAAGCGCAGGGGCGTCGGCACCGCCGTTGCCGCCTTCTGTCGCGCCGGCGGGTTGGACGAGAAGGGATTCCAGCGCGTCTTCCTGGTGGGCGGCGGTCCCGACCACGTGGTCGGCATCGACACTGCGGGCGCCCTCGCCGCCCCGATCTTCGAGCTTCCGAAGGCCATCGCCGGGCTGCGTCGGATCGATCCCGACGCGCGGAAGAAGCTGATCAACCTCCTCGTCGATCACCGCGAGGTGATGAGCTACACCCCCTGACCGGGAGGGGAGTCGGTTCAGGCCGGCTCGCGGGTCGCCCGGATGATGGCGATCGCGTTCTCAAGCTTCAGCTTGGTGACGGTCAGGTTGCGGGCCAGGTTGTCACGGTTCGTGTCCGGGATCTGCTCGATGACGTCCGGCCGGCGGAGGAGGTCGACAAGTTCGTCGATGGCGTCCGCCAGCTTCCCTCGATTCGTCATCAGCGCCTCGTCGGCGTCCTCGGCCACCTTGGCCACCGCGACGTCACCGGCGACGGTGCGCGCGCGACGGCGCGGACGCCCATCCTCCGGGTCTCCCTTCTTGGCGCTGCCGGTCATGATCCGCAGCCTGGCCAGCGTCAGCTCACCGGCGGCGATCTTCTTCGCCAGCCGCTTCCGAGTGCGCTCATCGCCGATCTTCATCAGCTCGTACGCATGGCTGAGCGTGTCTTTGCGCACGGACACCAGCTCGCGCACTTCGGCCGGCGCATCGGCCAACCGGATCCGGTTCTCGACGTAGCCCTTGTCCTTGCCGATCTTCTGGGCGAGCTGCCTGACGGAGTAGCCGAGTCCCGTCATCTTCCGGAACATCGCCGCTTCTTCCAGTGGCGAGACGTCCTCGCGCTGCAGGTTCTCGATGATCGAGGCTTCGAGCGCGGCCTCGTCGTCGAACTCCACCACGATGGCCGGGATCGTGTCGCGTTGCGCCTGTCGCGATGCGCGCCAGCGGCGCTCGCCGGCGATCAGCTCGTACTTCGAGCCGACCGGTCGGACGAGGATCGGCTGCAGCACGCCGTGCTCGCGAATCGAATCGGCCAGCTCCGTCAGCGAATCCTCCTCGTACGAGAGGCGTGGCTGTGCCGGGTTGGGCAGGATCTTGTCGACGGCGATCTCGCGCATCTGGACGCGCGTGGCCCGTGACTCGATCAGGGAGACGATGCCCGGCCCGAGCTCGGTGGCCTGCGCCTCGTCGAAGAGGCGGTGGATGTTCTCCCGGAAGGCCGGACCCTTGCCGCTAGCCAAGTTCGATCACCTCACGCGCCAGTTCGCGGAACGCCCTGGCCGCGGCCGAGTTGGTGGCGTACTCGGTGACCGGCTTGCCGGTGAGCGGCGCCTCACCCAGCTTCACGGTGTTCTTGATCATCGTGTTGAAGACCCGATGGTCACCGATCTCCCGCAGGTTCGCGAGCATCTCCCTGGCAAGGACGGTCCGCCCGTCGAAGAAGGTCGCCAGCAGGCCAAGGATCTCGAGGTCGTGGTTCAGCTTCAGCTTGATCGTGTTGATCACCTTGATCAGCGCGGTCAGGCCCTTGATCGCGTAGTACTGCGTCTGGACCGGGATGATCACGCGGCTGCTGGCAACGAGCGAGTTGATGGTCAGCAGTCCCAGCGTCGGCGGGCAGTCGATGATGATCACGTCGAATTGGCGCTCGGCCCATCCTGCCAACGCATCGCGCAGGACCATCTCGCGGCCGATGGCGGTGAACAGCTCCACCTCGGTCGATGCCAGCTCCAACGTTGCCGGCGCGACCGAGAGGCCTGGCATGTCGGACGCCCGCACGATCTCGTCAAAGTCCACTCGCTCCTCGGAGAGGACGTCGGCCATCGAGACCCTGACGTCGGAGAGCGAGATGCCGAGGCCCACCGTCAGGTTGGCCTGCGGATCCATGTCGACGCAGAGGACGCGGTAGCCAAGCTCCGCCAATGCGCCACCCAGGTTGATGGAGCAGGTCGTCTTGCCGACGCCGCCCTTCTGGTTTGCGATCGAGATTACCTTGGTCAACGGATCACCCTTCGTCGATATCGAAGTGGAGGCGGACGTCGCGGACGCGACCCGTTCCGATGATAGCCGTGGCCCGTTGGACGGGTCACCCGGGTTATCCACAAAGGGCGACAGTGTCGATGTCTTTGTGCAAAGACGAGCCTCTATACTCGAAGTTGTCCACCATCCATCGGGCCCATAGCTCAGTGGTTAGAGCATCCGGCTCATAACCGGCTGGTCGCAGGTTCGATCCCTGCTGGGCCCACCACACGCGGAGGACGACCCCTTTGTCGACGGCCGACAAGCTGGCGCGGCTGCAGCAATTGCGCGGCGAGGCGCTCCTCGGTGGGGGTGAGCAGCGCATCGAACAGCAGCATCAGCGCGGCAAGCTCACGGCGCGCGAACGCCTCGAACTGTTGCTGGATGAGGACAGCTTCACGGAGCTGGACGCGTTCGTCCTGCACCGCGCCACCGACTTCGGCATCGACCAGGAGCAGTACCTCGGCGATGGCGTCGTCACCGGCCACGGGCGAATCGACGGGCGAACCGTGTTCGCTTATGCGCAGGACTTCACGGTTTTCGGAGGATCGTTGTCTGAGGCGCACGCGGAGAAGATCGTCAAGGTGATGGACCTGGCGCTGGAAAGCGGCGTGCCGGTCATCGGCCTCTCCGACTCCGGCGGTGCGCGCATCCAGGAGGGCGTCGTGTCGCTCGGTGGGTACGCCGATATCTTCCTGCGCAACACGTTGGTGTCCGGCGTCATCCCGCAGCTCTCGCTGGTGCTCGGCCCGTGCGCCGGGGGAGCGGTCTACTCACCCGCCATCACCGACTTCACGATCATGGTCGATGGCAGCAGCTACATGTTCGTCACCGGTCCCAACGTGGTGAAGACGGTGACGCACGAGGAGATCGACTTCGAGGGACTGGGTGGCGCCCGGGTCCACAACGAGACGAGTGGCGTCGCACAGTTCCTGGCTGCGGGGGAGCCGCAGGCCATCGAGCTGGCGCGGACGCTGGTCGGCTATTGGCCATCGAACAACGTCGACGCGCCACCGCGCGCCGAGAGCTGGAGCGAGCCGGTTCGCAGCGGATCGGCGCTCGACGAGCTCATCCCGGATTCGCCGCAGCAGGCATATGACATGCATCGCGTCATCGAGGGCGTGGTCGACGGCGGGTCGTTCACTGAAGTGCACGCCCATTTCGCGCGCAACATCATCTGCGGGTTCGCGCGGGTGGAGGGCCGCAGCGTCGGCGTCGTCGCGCAGCAGCCGGAGGTGCTGGCCGGCGTCCTGGACATCGATTCGAGCGACAAGGCGGCGCGCTTCGTCCGTTTCTGCGACTGCTTCAATATCCCGCTGCTGACCCTCGTCGATGTTCCCGGTTTCCTGCCCGGCGTCGACCAGGAGCACCGCGGCATCATTCGTCACGGCGCCAAGCTGCTCTACGCCTACTGCGAGGCGACGGTGCCCAAGGTGACCGTCATCACGCGCAAGGCCTACGGCG
>DASSCW010000291.1:0-11484 GCA_035697465.1 Candidatus Limnocylindria bacterium
CTCGACATGCAGTCACCGGCCTTCTCCGGCGCGATGCGCACGGCGGCATTCAGCGCCATGTGGCGGTCGGCGTTGGACGACCTGGCAGAGGCACTGGTCCGGCGGCTCGCAGCGCACCCGGCGGTCGCGCTGGGGTCGATCGCGCCGCGGCGATAGCGCGTGGGCATTACCGCCGGCTGGGCTTCCCCCACGCCGATCTTCTGGTCTAGCTCCGCCGACCGACCTCGTCAACAGGGTCCCTGGAAGGGCATCTAGTCACTCAATGACTGATCACGCGCAATCTGCCGCCTAAGCGTCGCCTCCCAATCATCAGGTGACTGTTAGGAGAGTTGATCTGAGCTGACCACCTTGGGAGTCGTCAATTCATGCGGCGCCGCCGTGCCGCCATCCGGCAAGTAGTCGCGGTGTGACTGCACGACCAACAAATCGGCTACAAGATGCCGATAACGGTCCCCAGGTGACTGCATGACCAAGAAGCCGAACCGGCCGCGGCGCAGCGGGGCCTAGCTGTGCCCGTCGCTCGAGGTTCGCTCGATCGCGCCCGCGGCGCCGCCTCGCGCCGCGCGGCTCATCAGCGGGCGCGCCAGCGCGAGCCAGCCGGTGGCGGCGATCGCGGCCAGCCCGACCATGATCCAGGTCGTGATCCCTGGCTCCAGGCGCTCCGCCAGAAACCCGGCAATCAGCATCGAGATGGCGATCGTGACCGTAACCAGGCCGTAGTCGAAGCTGAACACGCGGCCGCGGATCTCGTCCGGCGACGCGCGCTGCAGGCCATAACTGGAGAGCATCCACTGCGATCCGCCGCCGAGGTGCGCCACGAAGACGCAGATCGACGCCACCCATAACGCCGGCGACAGTGGCAGCAGCACGTAGCCGACGGCGAAGGTCACGAATGACGCCGCGATGCCCAGCAGCAACCCACGGTCGGTGAGGCCAACCGTCGAGCGCGCGAGAAATGGGCCGATCAGGGCACCGAGCCCCCGCGCGGCGAAGAGGATGCCGATCCCTGCGTCCCCCGCCTTGAAGACGTCGCGGCCGAAGATCGCCAGCATCACGATGACGCCGGTTCCGACGCCGAAGGTCGTCTTCGACAGGAGCAGGGCGGCCAGCCTTCGGTTGCCCCGCGCGAAGCGCAACACGACGCCGATCGAGTCGCCGATGCCCCGCAACCCGCCGTGCGGCATCTGGTGATGATCGGCCCCGGCATGGCCGTGACGCTTGAGCGGACGCGTGATACCCACGATCAGGAATCCGGAGGCGGCGAACGAGGCGGCGTTGGCGACGAAGGCGACGTCGCGACCGAAGGTGGCTGCCACGAGGCCGCCGATCGCCGCACCGACCGCCAGCATCGTTCCCCACGCCGAGCCGATGAGGACGTTCGCCTCCCCCAGCTCATCGTCGTCGACCAGGTTCGGCAGCGAAGCCGAGCTGGTGGGTTCGAAGACGGCCGCGCCGACGGAGAGCAAGCCCACCGCCGCGAATGCGATCCATAGCGTTCCGGCGTCCCGGGCGAACAGGAAGGCGAGAGCAACTGGCACCCGCGACAGGTCGGCGATGACCATCAGCCGGCGGCGGTCGAACCGATCGGCCAGCACACCGGCGATCGGCGATGCGACGGCGAACGCACCCGTCTGCACCACCAGCAGCAGCGATGCCATGGTCGGCGATCCGGTGAGCTCGAGCGTCAGGCCCAGGATCGCCACCGTGGCGAACCAGTCACCGGCGAAGCTGATCAGCTGGGCGACGAAAAGCCGGCTGAACGAGCGGTTGCGGCGCAGCAGGTCAAGATAAGGGCGGACGGGCATCGGCTCACAGATGATGCCATCGGCACGGTCCTTGCGAGAGGAGGACGGACATGGAGACACTGCGTCGCGAGGCGGGCGCATTCGGATGGGTGATGCGGACCCTGGTGATGGGCGCCGTGGCCGCTGCGATCTACAAGGAGATGCAGCTGCCGAAGGAGAAGCGGACGTGGCATGGACAGCTGCTGAGCTTCGTGCCCTATGACTTCCGGGTCCCCACGCCCAAGCGTTTTGTGAAGGCGTTCTGGGATCCGAAGGCGGATCGCCTCTTCAACGACCAGCCCTTCGGCGTCGGTTGGGTCATAAACCTGCCGGTGGCATTTCGCATGCTGAAGCGGGTGATCGGTTCCGCGCGTTAGCATCGCGCGGAAGTGAACTGGTTCCCGCTGCTGCTGGTGGTGCATATCGGCCTGGCTGTCTCGCTGCTCGCCCCGAGCGTGCTGCTTCCCTTCCTCCTCCGCCGTGCCGATGCGGCCGGCGGCCGGCACAACGCGGCGACCCGGTTCCTCATGCGCCTTCAGGGCACCGGGTCGTTGATCATCGGCCTTGGGCTGGCGCTGACCGGAGCCGGGCTCCTGGCGCTGCTCGGCGCCGAGCTGCTTACCCGACCGTGGCTGATCGTGGCACTGGTCCTGTACGCCGCCAACCTGCTGGTGGCGGCCTTCGTCTCGCGGCCGAACCTGCGACGTCTGCTACGGCTCGAGGGTGGCGATGACGAGACCTGGCGGCGACGCGCGCGCCAGCAGCGGTACGTGGCCTATGGGATGGCGGCGATGGTCGGGGTCATCGGGCTGCTGATGATGAACAAGCCGGAGCTGTGGTGATCGGGGGCGCTTCTCAGAACTGCGGGATCGGCAGCGGGCGCCCCATCAACCAGAAGAGACCGGCCACGATCAGCAGCAGGGCGAGCACGAAGACGATCATCCACTTCAGCACTTCCCACATGGCCATCTCCTCGGCGTTCGGTCGGCAGCTGACCGTCCCCCGGCGGCGCCGCGATTCTACTCGCCCGGTCGGGCTCCGAACAGGTCGAACGGCCCCCGCCTAGAATCGCGGCCGTGACCCTCCGCCTCTACGACTCGCTACGTGGCGAGAAGCTGGACTTCGCGCCGCTTGGCGCCGGCCCGGTCGGCCTGTACGTGTGCGGCGTCACACCGTATGACACCGGCCACCTTGGCCACGCCTTTACCTACCTGTCCTTCGACGTCCTGCATCGGTACCTGAAGTACCTGGGCCATGACGTTGTCTACGTGCAGAACCTGACCGATGTCGACGACGACCTGCTGCGTCGTGCCCGCGAGCTCGGCGAGGACTACCTGGCGCTCGGCAACCGGAACGTCACCACCTTCCTCACCGAGATGGCAGCCCTCAACTGGCTGCCCCCGGATCACTTCGTGCGGGCGACGGAGCACATCCCGCAGATGCAGGAGCTGATTCGACGGCTGCTGGAGGGTGGGCACGCCTATGAAGCGGCCGGCCACGTCTACTTCGACCTCGCCAGCTGGCCCCACTATGGAGAGCTGTCGCGGCTGGACCGCGAGGCCATGCTGCCGATCGCCAACGAGCGCGGCAACGTGCCGGACATGCCCGGCAAGCGAGATCCGATGGACTTCGTGCTGTGGCAGCCATCGGCCCCGGACGAGCCATCCTGGCCGTCGCCGTGGGGCGCGGGCCGCCCCGGCTGGCACATCGAGTGCTCGGCGATGAGCACGGCCTACCTCGGGCCACAGTTCGAGATCCACGGTGGGGGCGCCGATCTCGTCTTCCCGCACCACGAGTCCGAGATCGCGCAGTCGGAGGGCGCTACCGGCGAGCGGCCCTTCGTCAGCTGGTGGATGCACACCGGCATGCTTCGCTACGCGGACGAGAAGATGAGCAAGTCGCTGGGCAACCTGGTCCTGGTGCGCGATCTGCTCAACTCGTGGCCGGGCGACGCAATCCGCCATTACCTCGTGTCGCATCACTACCGCGACGAGATTTCCTTCGACGAGGCCGATGTCGAGGCATCCGCCGTCGCTGCCGCGCGCCTCCGCTACGCCTGCCAGCTGGCCGAGGAGCTGGAGCCGCTGGCTCCCGCCATGGCCGATCCCGGCACGCTGCACCCGATCGTGGCGGAGCACCGCGAGCGCTTCCTGGCGGCCATGGACGACGACCTTGACATGCCGGCGGCGCTGCCGGAGCTTCACGCCCTGGCCGCGACATGCCAGTCGACCGATGACCGCAGGCTTCGGGTGGAGGCCGGCTGGATGGTGCGTGAGCTCGGCGCCCGCATCCTCGGCCTGAGGCTCGCCACGGTGCCGAGCCTCCGCGACGTGGAAGAGGCCATCCCGGCGTGACTGCCGGCGGGCAGGATCCGGCCGAGGAAGACGACCTCGTCCCGGTCAGCGTGCGCCTGGGCCAGGTCGTGCCACCGGAGGACCCCGAGGACTGGACGAGGCCGCTGACCTGGGCTGCGGCAGCAGGCATGCTCCTCGCCCCGGCGGTCGCGCTCATCTGGTACTGGATCGGTCCGCCGCTGGCGAACCATCCAGCGCAACCAGCGACGTCGCTGCTCGCCTGCGCGCTCGCCATCGGTGCCGCGCTCACCGGCGCGACCCAGCAGGGGGCCCTGCGTGCCGCCGCGGCCACCCTGGCCACAGCCCTGTTCAGCGCCCTGGCGGTGATCATCGTCGGAGCGCTGATGGCCGCCGAGCGGCAGGTGGGAACTGCCTCGCCGACGGTTGCGCACTCCTTTGGCGCCGCGGTCGCCGGGTTGGGCGGCGTCGTGGCCGCGAGCCCGCTCGTGGCGCGCTTGGCCAGGACCAGGGCACGCCTCCCGCGAATCGTCGGACCGGGAGCGATCGGCGCCGGAGTGGCTCTACTCCTCGTCCCTGTCCTGTTGGGCACCGCCATCCCGGTCGGCCGCTAGCTCGGGGACCGGCGGGGACGCGGCCAGCGCGCGGCCATCCTCCACCAGCAGGCATGCCGCGGCGTGGCCGCCTCCCAGGTCGAACAGCGGCGGATCGACCGTCGGGCAGCGCTCGAAGGCCACCGGGCAGCGCGGGTGGAAGCGGCAGCCGCTCGGGATCAGGGAGGGATCCGGCGTCTCACCGGTGAGGATCACCGGCTTGCGGCGACGCGACGGGTCCGGGACCGGCACCACCGATCGCAGGGAGCGGGTATAGGGGTGCTGCGGATCGGCGAGCACGGTGCGCGCGTCGCCGATCTCCACGATGCGGCCGAGGTACATCACCGCGATCCGATCGGCGTAAGCCGCCACTGTCGAGAGGTCGTGCGTGATCATCAGGACGGCGATGCCGTGATCGTCGGCGAGCGAGCGCAGGAGGTTCAGGATCTCGGCGCGAATGCTGACGTCGAGCATGCTCACCGGCTCGTCGGCGACCAGCAGCTGTGGCCGCAGCGCAAGCGCGGCCGCAATGACCACCCGCTGGCGCTGTCCGCCGGAGAGCTCATATGGGAGGCGTCGCAGGTACGCCTCCGGCGGCGTCATACCAGCCTGGACGAGTGCTTCGCGCACGCGCTCGCCGAGCTCCGCGGACGTGCCGCCGACCCCGTGAACACGCAGCGGTTCGGCCACGATGTCTTGCACGCGCATGCGCGGGTTCAGCGACTCATACGGGTCCTGGAAGATCATCTGGACCGTGCGCCGCAGGCGCAGGAGCTCGCGATGACTAAGCCCGCCGACGTGCCGCCCGCCGACGGTCACGCTGCCCTCGCTGGGCGGCATCAAGCCGAGCAGCAGGTTTCCCGTCGTCGTCTTGCCGCAACCCGACTCGCCGACCAGCGCCAGCACCTCGCCGGGGAAGACCTCGAAGCTGACTCCGTCGACCGCCCGCACGTCACGCGCCGGACGGCGCATCACCAGATCGGTCAGCGATCGACGGCCCGGGAAACGCTTGCTGAGGTCCTCCACACGGAGGATCGGCGCGGCCTCTGGCACTGGCGCGGGCTCAGACATCGGCGTGCTCCGGGTCAAGAAGGAAACAGGAGGCGCGCCGGCCGTGGCTCAGGTTGTAAGCCGGCGGTTTCTCGACCAGGCATCGGTCGAAGACTTTCGGGCACCTTGGTGCGAAGGGGCAGCCCGGCGGCATGTCGTCCAGGCGCGGCGGGGTGCCGGCGATGCCGACCAGGCGTCTGTCCGGGCGGGTCAGATCCGGGAACGAGGCGAGCAGCAGCTGTGTGTACGGATGCTGCGGATGGGCATACAGCCGGAACGCCTCGGCCTCCTCCGCAATGAGCCCGCCATACATGACCAGCACCCGGTCACAGCGCTGACCGACCACGCCGAGGTCATGGGTGACCATGATCGTGGCCATCCCCATCTCGCTCGACAGGCCGGCCAGCAGCTCCAGGATCTGGGCCTGGATCATGACGTCCAGGGCGGTGGTGGGCTCGTCGGCGATGATGACGTCCGGATTGCACGCCAGCGCCAGGGCGATCATGGCTCGCTGCCGCATGCCGCCCGAGTAGGTGTGCGGGTAGTCCCGCGCCTTGCGCCGCACGATCCCGACCCGGGCCAGCAGCTCCTCTGCCTGCAGCGCAGCTGCACGCTTGCCGATGCTGGTGTCGTGCGTTCGGATCGCCTCCGACACCTGGTCGCCAACGCGACGCACCGGGTTGAGGGCATTCATCGCACCCTGGAAGACGATGGCCAGGCGCGACCAGCGCACCGCGCGCAGCTCGCCCGGGTCGAGCGCCAGCAGGTCCTCGCCGTCGAACAGCACCTGGCCGCTCACGACCCGTCCGCCCGGGGGAAGCAGTCGCAGCATGGCCAGCACG
Source organism: Candidatus Limnocylindria bacterium (assembly GCA_035697465.1). Lineage (GTDB taxonomy): Bacteria > Chloroflexota > Limnocylindria > QHBO01 > QHBO01 > DASSCW01. Next base: position 6,582 of record DASSCW010000291.1, read on the forward strand.
GTCGTCGTCTTCCCGGAGCCGGACTCCCCCACCAGGCCGATCGTCTCGCCACGTCTCAGGTCGAACGAGACGCCATCGACCGCTCGGAGCGGACCCGATGGCGACTCGAATTCGACGACGAGGTCACGCACGCTCAACAGCGGGGCACCGGCGAGCGGGACGTTTGGCCGCAGTGGCTCGAGTCCACCGCTCGAGAGAGGCCGCGGTGGTCGCGCGTCGCGCCGCTCGCGCTCCAGGTGGTGGCGCTTGAGGCGCGGGTTGAGTGCTTCCTCCAGGCCTGTTCCCAGGAGTGTCGTGGCCAGCACCACCCAGACGATCGCCATGCCGGGCGGAATGAGGGCCCACCAGGCGCCCGCCGAGATCGCGCCACGGTTGAACGCGAAGTTCAGCATCTGGCCCCAGCTGATGACGGTCGGATCTCCGAGCCCGATGAAGGCGAGTGTCGACTCCGACAGGATCGCCAGGCTAACGATCAGCACCGTGTTCGCGATCATGAGGGGCAGCACCGCCGGGATGACGTGCCGCCGCAGGATGTGGACGTCACCGGCGCCGATCGCCCGCGCGCGCAGGACGAACTTGCGCTCCCGCACGGAGAGCGTCTGCGAGCGCACCAGTCTGGCGGTCGTGGCCCAGCCCAGCACGCCGATGACCAGGATGATGTTGATCAGCGACTGTCCGGCGATCGCGACGATGACGATCTGCAGGGCGATCTCCGGGATGACCAGGAAGAAGTCGGTCACGCCCATCAGCAGCGTCCCCGGTCGGCCGCCGGTATAGCCGGCGATGATGCCGACCAACCCACCGATCACGGTGGTGATCGCGGCCGCCGCGAAGCCCACGATCAACGAGACGCGGGCGCCGTAGATCAGCGAGGAAAGGACATCCTTGCCGCCGTCATCGGTCCCCAGCGGATGGGCAGCCGACGGCCCCTGGAAGATGTCCTGGATCGTCACCCGCACGGGTGCGTACGGGTCGTAAGGGGCGATCAATGGCGCCGTGATCGCGGCGGCGATGGCAATCAACAGCATGATCGCGCCCACCAGGCCCAACGGCCGGCTGAGCAGGCGCCGCAGGGAGATCCGCGCCGCCGGCGCTACAGGCTGAACCGTGGCTTCGACGATGGCGGTCATGCGGTCGTCACCCGCGGGTCAAGCCATCCATACACCATGTCGGCGACCAGGTTGGCGAGCACGACGGCCACGGCGATCAGCAGGAACGCACCCTGGAGGACCGGGTAGTCGCGCTGCGCCACCGCGTCCACGGTCATGTTGCCGATCCCCGGCCAGCTGAAGACCTGCTCCACCTGGATCGCCCCCGACACCGTGAAGGCCAGGTTGATGGCAATCAGAGTGACCATCGGCAGCATCGCGTTGCGCAACGCGTGGTCCTTGATGATGCGGAAGGTGGAGAGCCCCTTGGCCTTGGCGGTCAGGATGTAGTCCTCGCTGAAGACCTCCAGCACCGTGCTGCGCATGATCAGCATGTACTCGCCCAGCAGGACGAGCGTGAAGGACAGCGTCGGCATGGCGAGATGCCGCGCGATGTCGACCAGCTCCTCCCAGAAGGAGCCGTAGGTGACGCCAATGGTCACGCGCCCAGCCGTCGGCAGGTCAAGGTAGCTCGCGCCGAAGACCAGCAGAAGGATGGCCAGGAAGAACGTGGGCAGGGACCACATGAAGAGGCTGAACGTGAGGGCCACGACGTCGAGCGACGTGCCGCGCCGCCAGGCCGCCACAAGCCCCAACGCGGTACCGAACACGATCGCCAGGATTTGGGCCGGCAGGATCAGCCAGATCGTATTGACCAGCGCCCGGCCGATGAGCTCCGCAACGGGCTCGTCGCGGAACGCGTAGCTCATCCCCAGGTCGCCGCGAGAGAGCGCCCCGAGGTAGGCGAAGTACTGCGAGTCGAACGGGTTGCCATCCTCGAAGTTGAGGAACACCGGCTTGCCGAGGCCGAACCGTTCGCGCAGCGCGATGATCGACTCAGGGCTGAGGCGTGGGTCGCGGGAGCCGGCCTTGGCCGGATCGCCAGGCAGCACCCGGAACAGGAAGAAGTTGAACGTGATGACCACGAAGACGACGACGATCGCCCAGACGGCCTTGCCCAGGAGATAGCGCCCGCGTCCGGTCATGCGCGTGGAGGGGGCGTCGAACCGATGGCCGTCACGGCGACGGCCATCGGTTCATCGGCTGACCCTTCGGCTGGGCCTATTCGGTGGGACGCAGGATCGTCAGCGTCTCTGGGGCCGTCAGCCCGAAGGTCGGGTCGTCGGCGAGCCAGCCTGTGAACGTGTCGGTGCGCCACGCCTCGCGGTTCTGGGCATAGTACGGAACGATGTACGGGACTTCATCCAGCATCGTCTGCTGCATCTCGTGGATGATGGCGATCCGCTCGTCGCGGTCGATCGCGACACCCTGGCGGGCGTAGAGCTCGTCGTATTCCTCCGTGCAGAAGCCCGTCTCGCTGTATCCGGTGGGGATCTCGCCGCACGTCGTCACGCTCATCAGGAAGCCGGGATCGGGGTCCGAGCCCCAACCCCACAGGATCACGTCGTAGTCGAACGTCGGGCAGCAGATGCTGGTCAGCGTGTCGGCGTCGAGCGCGCCGATCTCCAGACGCACGCCGACGGCCTCCCACATGTCGCCGATCAGCTCGGCCTCGCGGGGAGCCGTGTCGATGTCATCGGGGAAGTTGAAGCGGAAGGTGAGATCGCCGGTCGGGCAGTCCTGGTCGGCCTTGCACTCCCGGATGCCGTCGCCGGTGGTGTCGACGTACCCGGCGGCCTCGAGCTGCGCGTTCGCCGCAGCCGCGTCGAATGCGTAGTCGGCCTCGGTGCCGATGAAGTAGTCACCCAGGCCAGGCGGGACGAAGCCCACTCCCTGGGTGCCCAGGCCCAGCAGCGCCACGTCGATGATCTGCTGCTTGTCCATCGCCTTCGCCAGGGCCTGCCGGACCTCGACATCCTGCAGCGCAGGATGCCCGGTGCACTCACCACCATCATCGACAGGGCAGTTCTCCGGGCTCACCATGTTGAAGAGGATGTCCCGGAGGTCGCCGCCGGCGCCGATGTCAGCCACGTGGACTTCGACGTTCTCCGCGTTGCTCAGTGCCGTGAACGCCGTGGGGGTGAACTCGCTGATGGCGTCGACATCGCCATTGGTGAGCGCCTGGATGCGCGCATCGGCGTTGCTGATGGTCTGGAAGATCACCTCGTCGATGAACGGCGCGCCCTTCCAGTAGTCGGCGTTGGACTCGAGGCGCGTGAACTCGCGCTCGGCATACTCGGCGAGCTTGAACGGGCCTGAGCCGATCATGTCCTCGTTCTGGAACTCGATCGGATCCTCGACGTCCTCCCACAGGTGCTTGGGCAGGACATACATGAACACCATCTGGGCCTCGAAGGCGCCCAGTGGCTCGGCCGTGGTCAGCACCAGCGTGGTGGGATCAGGAGCCTCGATCGTCTCGAAATAGGACGCGTAGGACGGCAGGTACGGGAAGTCCGCCGTGTCCTTGTAGAGCTGCATCGAGAACCGGACGTCCTCGGCCGTCAGCGGCTCGCCGTCGTGGAAGACTGCGTCGTCGCGGATGGTCACGGTCCAGGTGAGCCCGTCATCCGATGCCGACCACTCCGTCGCCAGCTCGGGACCGAAGCTCCCGTCCACGTTGACGGCGATCGGGGTGTCGTAGACCAGCTCGTACAGCGTGTAGGCCTCGGAGAGGAGCCCGTTGCCGGGATTCAGGCTGTCCGGCGAGCCTCCGATGCCGATGCGAACTGTGCCGCCTGTCAGGTTGCTGCTCGGCGCGGCCGAGGCCGCCCCTGACCCCGATGGGGACGCCGATTGCCCTGGCCCGCAGGCGGCCAGGATGAGTCCCATTGTCGCAACGAGGGTGAGCTGTCTGACACGGAACAGGCTGCGCATCGATTCTCCCTTCCCGGACCGATGGCGGCGCGGCCGCTGACGCCGCCGAGGGTGCGCCCGCCGCTGGGGCGCCGATCGACGGAGCATGGCACAGCCCACGGAAACGGGTCAACGATTCGGCGCCAGTTGGCGGAATCCGGGCGTCATGCTCCGTGGAAGGGGCGGAATCCACGCCGCCACTGCGGCATACTCGGCGCCGCATGTGCGCCGCCACAGGCCGCGCGCTCGTCAAGGCGCAAACGGTCATCGAGTCGTTCAGCCTCTCCCCGGATGGGGCAGCGCTGGTCTATGGCCTGCGCCGCATCCGCGGTGGGCGCTACGTCTCGCATCTCTGGCGCACCGGGTGGAATGGTGCCCGGGCTCGGCGGCTCACCAGCGGCGCAGTCCGGGACACCGCGCCCGCCATCTCGCCGGATGGCACACAGGTCGCCTTCGCCCGCGCGCCGGTCGGCGCCGAAGCGGCCGAGGCGCAGATCTGGATCATGCCGCTCGAAGGGGGCAAGCCCTGGCAGCTGACACGGCTGCGGCACGGCGCGTCATCGCCGAGCTGGAGCCCGGACGGACGGCGGCTTGCCTTCCTGGCCGCAGCCGGGCCGGATCGCTTCGTGGTCGGGCCGCGCGTCGCGAAGCAGGCACCGGTGGCGCGGCGCATCACGCGCACCGACTTCCGCGACGACGAGTCGGGGCTGCTGAGCCGGCGAACCCACCTCTGGACCGTCGCGCCCCGACCAGGAGCACGGCCCCGGCGACTGACGGTCGGCGACTTCGACGTCGAGCAGCCGGCCTGGTCCCCGGACGGCCGATGGATCGCCTTCGCCGCGGACACGGGCGCCGACTGGAATCTCATGCCGCGGACCGAGCTGTTCCGGATCGCCAGCGGCGGCGGCCAGGTGCTTCCGCTCGCGTCCCTTCCCGGCGACGCGGCGCGCCCCGCCATCTCCCCTGACGGCCGCCTGGTCGCCTTCATCGGGACCGATGTC
>DASSCW010000292.1:0-3540 GCA_035697465.1 Candidatus Limnocylindria bacterium
CCGGTGGCGGGGTTGGTCACGGCATAGCTCATCGGGTGAGTCTCCTTGTCCATGCGCCACGCCAGGGCCGGGCTGCCGCGGTGCAGCCCGCCGGGGGCGGGAGTGGGCTGGGGCGATTCTACTCGCGGCTCCGAACGGGCCGGAAGCCCCCATCCGCCGCGCGGGCGGCCACGAAGAGCAGGTCAGCCAGGCGGTTCAGGTACGCCAGCACATGCGAGTCCGGCAACTCGCCGGCCTCTGACAGTGCGACGGTGCGGCGCTCCGCCCGTCGCACCACGCTGCGGGCCAGGTCCAGCGCGGCGCCGGTCATCGACTCCCCGGGCAGCACGAATTCGACCGGCATCTGATGGGTCGCCTCGAGCGCATCGATATCCGCCTCCAGCGCGCTGACCATCTCGGCGGTCACCAGGGTCGTGCCCGGCGTCAGCCGATCGCGCCGATCGGCGTGGGTGGCCAGCTCGGCCCCGACCACGAACAGCTCGCGCTGCAGGCGCACGATCAGGGGGTCGAGCCGGGCTTCCGTCCGATCGGTGATGGCGCCGATACTGGCCCGCGCCAGCCCAAGCGCGGAGACCGCCTCGTCGGTGGTGCCGTAGGCATCGGTCCGGAGGTCGGCCTTGCTGACCCGATCTCCGCCGTAGAGCAGGCCGGTGGTGCCGTCGTCGCCCTTGCGGGTGTAGATGCGCATCGCGTCGCCGATGGTACGCGGCTCGCGCTTGCCAGGTGGGCGAGCATCCGAGGCACGGAAGTTGCATCGGTCCGCCCACCGTGACCGACCGCAAGCGCGTACTCGTCATCAACGACACCAAGGAGATCCTGGAGCTGTTCCGGGACGTGCTGGAGGGCGAGCTGGGCCATGAGGTGATCCTCATGAGCTTTGCCCCGGACGAGCTCATCCGGATCGTCGACGCCAAGCCGGACCTGGTCGTCATCGACTTCGTCATCGGCGATCGCGAGATGGAAGGCTGGCAGCTGCTGCAGAAGATGCGGATGCACCGGGACACAGCGGCCATCCCGGTAGTGGCCTGCACGGCAGCCGTCAGGCAGGTCCGGGAGTCGGAGGCCTACCTGCTGGAGCAGGGAATCGAGGTGGTGCTCAAGCCATTCACCATCGACCAGCTGGAGGCGGCGGTGAATCGCGCGCTGCAGCTCGGGCCGAAAGCAGATGCGGATGCGACGACGAAGGGCGGCGCGGACGCCGCCTAGGAGAGCGGCCTAGAAGAGGCCCGGCGGTGGCTCCCAGCGGTCCGCCAGCAGCGTGACCTTGACGGGCGGCCCCACGACCTCTTCCGTCTTCTCCTTGATCGTCTGGATCAGCTCACCGGCCCACGGGCAGAACGGCGTGGTGAGCACCATCTTGATCTCGGTTGGCGCACCGTCGGCCCCGATCTCCACGCCCTTGATCAGGTCGAGGTCCACGATGCTCATCCCGATCTCCGGATCGTGGATGTCGTACAGCGCGGTCATCACCTCGTCGACCTTGACGAGGTTGGAGTCGATCGTCATATCCCGACCAGTTTACCAAGGATTAGGCGGGAGCCCGGATCGCGGTCAGGCGAGGGTCGTGTCGAACTCCGGATGCGGGGCGGGCACCGGCGGCCGCACGCGCGTGTATCCCTCAAAGATGACGCCGTCGCGCTCGAGCGCGGCCCGCAGCTCGCCTGCCTCTTCGCGCGCGTCCGGCTGGCTGGCGTGGCACTCGAGCGCCGCGATCCGGCGCTCGGCCACCGAGCTGATGTCCAGGCGGTGGGTCGCCGCGCCCTCTTCCGGCGAGAGGTCGTAGCGGCGGTGGCCTGGTCCGAAGATCGGCGCAATCACGTAGACCGCGTGCGGCGCGATCCCGGACTCGGAGAGCTGTTCGATCGCCCAGCGCGTGGCCGAGCCGATCACCACGTGGTCGGGATGGCCGGTCACCCCATGCGCGCCGAAGGTGATGACCGTGTCCGGCCGACGATCGGCGAGCCACAGTGCGATGTCGTCGACGAGCTGTGAGAAGGGCGCATCGGACAACGCGCCATCCGCGTAGCCATCCAGCATCGTCACCTCGTCGAAGCCGATCTTGCCGGCCGCACAGCGCAGCTCGTCCTCGCGGCGGGTGCCGAACTCGTCGTCCGGCATGCCGTCGGGCGTGCCCGCCTCCCCGCGAGTGGCGACCAGCAGGCGCACGGCGCGACCGGCGTCGTGGGCCAGGGCGAGCGCGCCAGCACAGCCGAAGCTCTCGTCGTCGGGGTGCGCCAGCACAGCAGCCACGCCGCCGTTCCTCTCATCGGGGCGTTGGTTGGTCACGGATTCGCGTCCTCCTGCGGGTCATCGTCGCTCAACAACGTCCAGCCGCGCGCCTCGACGGCGCCCCTCATCGTACGCAGCACCGCCAGCTTGGCGCTGGCGACCTCCGTCACGAAGCGGCTGGTGCCGGGCTCGTCGAGCGGCGATCCCGGCGGAGCCGAGTCGCGGCCGACGTTCAGCCAGGCAAGGTGGTATCGGTCCATCCGTCCCCAGACGCGCTCGAGCAGCTCATCCGAGTTCAGAAGCCAGACGCGGAACAAGTTCCAGTCCGGGTCGGCCACGAGCCGGTCGCCGTCGTCGATGAGCCGATCCGTGGCCTCGAGGAAGGCGCGCCTTGACATCACCGTGCGGGCGGGCATGCGCCAGAGGATATGCGCCCCTTCGTACTATTGCCGCTGGGCAACGGCAAACCAAAGACTCATGCCGCCGTGGACCCCAGGATTTCGGGCGTCATCGCCCGTGCCGGCGCTGCCCTCGCCGCCGCGCTGATCGCGCCGGTGGTAGTCGCCCTGCTCAGGCTCTTCCCACCGCTCGCCCTGTGGACTCCTGGCGCGCCGTCCTGGATTGGTCCCCTGGCCGCTGCGACCGCCGGCGTCGCGGTGGGCGCGGGCGCGGCTGCCTGCGTGGCGGACGGCATGCGCCGCGGCCAGCTCGTGCGCTTCGTCGAAGCGGCTGCACTCGGAACCCTGGCGGCCGGCCTTGGAGGTGGTGCCTTCCGCGCGGCCGACGACCCGGCCGGCTTTCCGGATGGTGGTCTGCCGCTGGCAATGGTCGTGACCGGGTTCCTCCTGCTGCTGGCGAGGCTCATTCCATCGATCGACCTCACCGCACGCGGCCGGCGCGTCGCCCTGGTCGGAGCGGCGATCGTGGTGGAGGGCGTCCTGGCGGCTTCGCTGTTCACGCCGGTCACGCCGGCGGTGGCCCCCTGGTTGAGCGCCGCCGCGGCGGGCATGGCTGCGGCTGCAAGCGTCCCGGGACCGATGGTGGGCACCGGCCTGCTGGCTGGCGCGTTTGCCGCGCTGACGGCGGTGCGGCCCGGAGCCCTCGACGCGATCCCACCGTTGGCTGCCATGCTCGTGGCCGGCGTCGCGTACGCCTGGCGCCGCTCCCTCACCGACGAGACCGAGGTCCATGCCACTGAGCAGATCGAGGCCGCGCCCGAGACGCCAATTGCGTTGACCGCCAGCGTGCCGCTCCCACCAACGGCTGCGGACGATGAGGCGCTGCGCCTGGCGCGCGAGCTGCGCGGCACCA
>DASSCW010000293.1:0-2008 GCA_035697465.1 Candidatus Limnocylindria bacterium
CTGACCGTCGCTGCCAGGCTGGCGGCGTCCGACACGTTCAGCGTGCGTGCGCCGGGCACGATGCGCTTCACCATGCCGGTCAACGCGGCGCCCGGCCCGCACTCGACAAAGGTATCGACGCCTTCGTCGGCCATGCGCAGCACCGATGCGACCCATTCGACCGGCGATCGCACCTGCTCCGCCAGCAGGTTGCGGATCGTCTCGGCGTCGTTGAGCGGTTCGCCGGTCGCGTTGCTGACCACCGGGATGCGGGCGTCCGACCATTCCACCGTCTCGAAGGCCTCGGCCAGTGCGTCCGTCACGTGCGCCATCCAGGGCGAGTGGAACGGCCCGGAGACCGGCAACGGAATGATGCGGCGTGCGCCCGCTTCGCGCAGGACCGGCTCCGCGGCGATGAGCGCGGCCCGAGTGCCGGAGATCACCACCTGGCCGGGTGCGTTGTCGTTGGCGACCACCAGGTCGGCAGGTGAAGCGGCTGCCGCCACCGCCTCTTCCACGGCCGCCCGGTCCAGGCCGATCACCGCGGTCATGCCCCCGTCGACGCTCGCAGCGGCCATCAATTCACCGCGCTTGCCGACGAGGCGGATCGCGTCGGGCGCCGAGAGCACTCCTGCGGCGACCAGGGCGGCGTACTCGCCCACCGAATGGCCGGCCACGAACTGTGGAGCGAGCTCCACGCCCTCCGCCGCCATCGCTCCTTCCAGTGCGCGCAGGCAGGCGACCGAAGCCGCCACCAGGCACGGTTGCGTCTGGCGCGTGTCGTTCAGCCGCTCTGCCGGTCCGTTCCAGGCGACGTCGCTGACGGACCAGTCCAGCGCCTCATCGGCCTGCGCGAATGTTTCGGCCGCCGACGGCCATGCGTCTGCCAGGTCGCGGGCCATACCGATCGATTGCGACCCCTGCGGCGAAAAGAGAAGGGCCAGGCTCACTCCGCCGGCTCCAGCTCGATGAGGAGCTGGCCGTACTCGACCGGCTCGCCGGCCTCGGTCACCAGGTTGCGCACCGTTCCGCGCCGAGGGGCACGGACATCGTGCCTGACGCCCAGCATCTCGACATGCCCGAGGGCGTCTCCCTTGTCGACGCCTAGGCCGGGGCCAAGGCCCTCGGCGTAGGCGAAGAACCCGACCGCCGGCGACGTGACGCCATGTGCGCTGGGGGTCGCTGCCGGAGTGTCCTCCGCGTCGGTCCTGTGGCCGGCAGGCGCCTGCGTGATGCTGCTGGCCACGATCCGCGGCCCGCCTGGCACCGGACGATTCCCGTCCGGCGCAGCCGCCACGCGCACCCGCAGGGTGCCCAGGCGCACCTCGAGCTCACCGAGGCCCTGTCGCCGCAGACGCTGGGTCAGCTCAGGGACGATCTCGTTGGCGGCGCGCGCGATCTGCTCCAGCTCGGCGTCGTGATCGGTCATGTGTCAGCCTCGTTCGTGCCGTCGTCGTCGCCGCTCGGCCAGATCTCGCTCCAGCGGGGCGGGCGCGGCATGCCCCGAAGCCGGAGCAATCGACCGATGCGCCCACGAACGGTGACTGGCTCCAGCGGCGGAGGCGCCTCCCCCTCGGCCTCGATGACGAGGCCGATCGCGCGCAGCCGAGCATACCGGGTGGTGAGCAGCGTCTCAGGATCGGCCTGGCTGATTCGGGCCAGTGTGCTCAGGATCGATCCCTTGATGGCCCGCGCCGTTGCTGCCGGATCCGCTTGGGCGCCCTCCTTCGGCTCCTCGATGATGCCGTCGATCACGCCCAGCTCCAGCTGGTCGGCGGCGGTCATGCGCATTGCGGCGGCCGCCACCGGCGCCTTTTCCGCGTCGCGCCACAGGATCGAGGCGCAACCTTCCGGCGAGATGACGGAGTAGACAGCGTTCTCCATCGCAAGCACCACGTCGCCGACACCGATGGCGAGTGCGCCGCCCGAGCCTCCCTCGCCGAGCACGATGGCCACGATCGGCACCTGCAGCCCGGTCATCAGCTTCACGCTGGTTGCGATCGCCTCGGCCTGCCCCCGCTCCTCGGCG
>DASSCW010000294.1:0-2736 GCA_035697465.1 Candidatus Limnocylindria bacterium
ATCGTCGAGCAACTGGGGGCAGACCCGATCGGCGAACATCTCGTCTGGGAACAACCGCACGCTGTGCTCAGCTGGAAAGCCGTGCACCGTGTCCCCCCGGCACCAGATGGCCGACCAAACGCCCCCGCGTCCAACAACTCCCGGTAAGGAACCGACTGGCCCGGCGATGCCCGCCAGTCTTTCTATCCCGACCCGAAACGCGAGCCTTCCCACCTCGAATTGCTCCGCAATCTCCTAGGGCAGGATTTCGACGTACCCGTCCGTCCCGTGCACGCGGATCCGCTGCCCGTTTCGGATCAGCCGGGTGGCTTGCTCCACGCCCACGACGGCCGGCAAGCCGTACTCCCGTGCGATCACTGCGCCATGGGTCATCAAACCTCCCACCTCGGTCACCAGGCCCGTGATCGTGACGAACAGGGGCGACCAGCTGGGATCCGTGTAGGCCGTGACCAGGATGTCGCCCGCTTCGAGATCGGCCTCCGCCATGTCATGAATGACGCGGGCCCGGCCCTCGACGATCCCTGCTGAAACCGCTAATCCGACCAGCGCACCGGCCGGCACGTCATCGCGTCGGTACGCCCCGGCGACAACCTCGCCATCCGAGGTGAGCACCCGGGGCGGCGTGAGCGCTTGATACGACCTGAACGCGTCCTTGCGCTGGCGGATGAGCTGGTCATCCACCTGGTTCGTGCGGGCGGTCTCGTGGAGCTCGGCGAACGTGAGGTAGAAGATGTCTTCCTTCTCAGCAAGCGCGTGCGATTGCACGAGGCGCTCGGCCTCTTCCAGCAGGGCCTGCTTGTAGACGAAGTAGCGGCTGACGATGGCGTACTTCGGATACTCCCGGTACCCGATGAAGGTCCGGACTCGGTCGATCATCCGCTTGGTTTCTTCGGCTTTCCGTTCCCCGTCCGGCAGAGCCCGCAAGCGCTCCAGGACGTCTCGTTCCTTCTTCTCCGCCTTCTGGCGTCCTTGCTCGAAGCGCCGCTTGCCAGCGCCCGGCTCGACGTTCCTGACGTTGTCGAGGATCACAGGCACTAGCGTGGTGGGGCGTTCGCTCCACCGCGGTCGCGTGATGTCGATCTCACCGACGCAGCGCATGCCGTACCTGTCGAGGTAGGCGCGGATGGCGTCTCGCGCTTCCTGGCCGCCCGCGATCTTGGGCAGCTCGTCCAGGAAACCCTCGTCCTCGACGTCCTGCAGGTAGGCAACCACCTCCGGATGCGGGCGGACGACGTCCGCGACGTCCAAGAGCGCCAGCCCCATCTCCGAGGTGACATTGTTCGGGGCTGACTGCGTGAGCGTGTCGGCCGCGTTCTTCTCACCCAGCCACGCCAACAGCTGGTCGTTGAGCCACCACGTCGCCTCCATCCCGGCCATGATCGCCGGAAGGTTTTGCGGATCGAACAAGATCCGCTTCAATTCCTGGATGTCCGCCAGGATGAAGTCGATCAGCACGGTTCCGGACTTGTTCTGGATGTCATGTTTCAAGGCGGCGATGGAAGCCTGGCTGCGCTCGATCAGCCCGGTGACGATGGCCGGATCGGTCTCGATCGGGGCTGGCGCACCGCCAGCCGGAGGCTCGCCCGGGGCCTCGTCCGCGAGCGACGGGATGAAGTCGCCGCGTTCGACGATGGTCTGCAGCGCGTCCCCGATCAGCGGGTCCGATTTCCCCAGTGCCAGCACGCCCGCGCGGCTCGCGGGCGAAGCCAGTCCCTGGGCGACGTCGACGAACAGCCTCCCGCCGGCCGTGTACATCGGCCTGAGAGCCGTCAGCTGCCATAGGGAGATCCCCAGAGGCTTCATGGCGTCGGTCATCATTTGCTGATGACCGACGGAGACGTAGAGGTGGTTGTCTGGGTCGTCGACCGCGGGGATCGGGAACAGCGTGGTGATCGGCCGGCTCTGGACGATGTGGAAGTCATCGTCGACCAGGCACCATTCGATGTCCTGGGGGCAGCCGAAGTGCGCTTCGATCCGCCGGCCCAGCTGCGCGAGCCGCACGACCTGTGCCTCGGTCAGCGCCGGCTGCTCCTGCCGCGCCGGCTCGATCGCCTGTTGCTGCGTCCCGCCTGCCGGCGAGGCGTGGATGGCAAGCTGCTTGCTGGCGATCGCTTTGTCGATGACCTGGCCGTCGCGCACCTTGTAGACGTCCGCGTTCACCAGGCCGGAGACGAGGGCCTCACCGAGGCCGAAGCTGGCCTCTACGGTGGTGACCTTCCGGTTGGACGTGACTGGGTCTGCCGTGAACAGGATGCCGGAAGCGACTGGGAAGATCATCTGTTGCACCACCACGGCCATGTGGACCTTCCGTTGGTCGAAGCCGTTCCGCAGGCGGTAGGTCACGGCTCGCTCGGTGTAGAGCGAGGCCAAGCACCGGCTGACGTGCTGGAGGATCGCCGCCGGCCCCACGACGTTCAGGTACGTGTCCTGCTGCCCAGCGAAGGAGGCCGTCGGCAAGTCCTCCGCCGTCGCGCTGGATCGGACGGCGTAGGCGGCGTGCTCGCCGAGCCGGGCGAGTGCGCCGGTGATCGCCGCCGCCAGATCGGCTGGGATGGCGATCCCTTCGAGGGTCCGGCGGATCTCCGCGCTGAGCGTGCGGATCGACTCCCGGTCGTCCGGGTTCAGGCGCGACAGCCGATCGAGCTGATCGTCGATCGACGGCGCTTCCGCCATGACCCGCCGGAAGACGTCCGTCGTCACGCAGAAGCCAGCCGGCACGTGGATGCCTTCGATCCG
>DASSCW010000295.1:0-2294 GCA_035697465.1 Candidatus Limnocylindria bacterium
CGTCACCACGGTGCCCGGCAGGACCGGACAGGTCAGTCGGCCAGGATGGGCAGGCTGACACCGGGTTATCCTCGCCGAGCGGGGCAATCGTCTCAAGGGTCATGTAGCGGGCGCGCTGGACGGCCCACTCGTCGGACTGCTCCAGGAGGAGGGCACCAATGAGGCGAGTGATGACCGCTCCCACAATGTTGCCGATCAGGGAGGTCGCCGAGGCTTGACCCAGCACCTGCTGGGCTGTCGTCCGGCGACGGCGGGACGCGGAAGACTACCTCGACCGCATCGCCGTCGACCTCGATCCGGCGCACCAGGACGCGGACGATCTTGCGCGTGGCCTGCCAGTCCAGCTCGTCGAGGCTGCAGTGGACCTTGGCGGCAAAGTCCTCCACCCGGCCGATCACCAGGGCCAGGCTGCGTTCGGCCTCAGCCGCCTCGGCCAGCGCCTGTCTTTGCTCCTTCATCCGGGCGAGCCGCTCCTTCAGGCCGGCGATGCGCGGCTGGAACTCGTCGCGGTCGATGACCCCTTCGGCATAGCTGTCGATCAGCCGGCCGATCCCCCGGTGCAAGCCCTCGATCGAGCGGTCGAGGGTTGCGGCCTGGTTCCGGTCGCCCGTGCCCTGCTGCAGCTCGTCGAGACGACGTTGGTATTCAGCAGCAAGGCGGGACGGATCCTCCAGGAGAGCACGGATCTCGGCCCAGACCGCCAGCTCGAGGCAGTCGCTGCGTACCGAGCGATTGGTACACGGCGCCACGCCGCCGAAGCGATGCCCGTCAGTTCCGAGGCAGCGGTAGTAGCCATACTCGGCCTTCTTGCCGCCGCCGACCTTGCCACGGGCCATCTTGCCGTAGAAGGCGTAGCCGCAGCGGCGGCAGACCACCAGGCCCTGGAGCAGCCAACCGGGACGCCGACGCCCTTCCCGCCGGTGTCGCCGGTTCTCGTCCAGCTGGGCCTGTGCTGCCGCGAACAGCGCCGGCTCGACCAGGGCGGGCACAGGGACCTCGATCCACTCCTCTCGAGCTACCGGGATGCGGGTGTTGGCCTTCCGAGATGGCCAAGGGCGGCCCCGGATCGGGCGCAGGCGGACCCGAGGTGGCACGAAACGTGAGCGCCCGAAAGCGGCCCGCCCGATGTAGGCCGGGTTCCTCAGCATGCCGCAGACGGTGGTCGGGTCCCAGCGCGCCAGCCCGGTACGCGTGCGGCAGCCGGTCTCGGCCAGCCGGCGGCAGACTTCATGCAGGCTGACCCGCTCCAGGCCGACCCAGGCGAAGATCTGGCGCACGATCCGGGCCTCGTCGTCGATCACCTCGAAGCGCGCCATGCCGCCGCCGGCGACTTTGCCGACATAGCGGTAGCCGAAGGGAGCCGCGCAAAGGGCACTTACCGAGCCCGAGCGCGCGGCGTGACGGCGCCCGCGTCGGCTGCGCTCGAGGATCTTGGCACGCTCGTACTCGGCGATCATTCCCTGGACCTGCAGCAGCAGGTCGTCCTCGGCACTGCCGCCGATCGGGCGGTTGAGAAACACGATCTCCACGCCCGCACGGCGGACCTCCTCGATCAGGAGCACCTGGTAGGCGTAGCGCCGGGCCAGGCGATCCGGGGAATGGACGTAGATGCGGTCGATGGCGCCGGCCGCCACGGCGTCGCGCAGCCGCTCCAGGGCGGGACGCAGCAGGGTGGCGCCGCTGTAGCCCTCGTCGAGGAAGGCGTGCTCCGGCTCGAGCCGCGCGCCGTCGGCCGTGATCCGCTCTCGCAGGCTGGCGACTTGGCTGGCGATGGTGCGGCTGTGTGCCTGCTGCTCGCTCGACACCCTGGCGTAGAGCGCGGCCCGGGGACTACGCATGCTTACCTTCCCGGCCCGGCTCCATCCGGGCCTCTTCGGTGGGGAGCGTGGAACTCGAGGCTTTGTGCAGGATCCGACGCCTGCTGGGTGCCAGACATGCATAAGCCTCGATCAGGCACTGGGCGCTGAGCCGCGTGGCCTCGAAGGACACGTGCACGCTCAGCCGGGGGCAGTTCTCCTCGCGCCGGGGCATCGGCGCCTCCGCTGGCAGTCTCCCGCAGATCGGGCTGCCAGCGGAGGTTCAGCGCGACGTCGCCGCAACCCCGTCCGTAGCGCGGCCGAAGCCGGCGGCGGGCGACGGCCACCGACCACTCGAACATGATGACGGCAACATTATGGGAGCGGTCGTGCACCTTCCGCTAGGAAAGGCTGGCATGCGCCGGCCTTTCCAGCTGATCGAGCAGGATCGCAGTCCGGTGGCGGCCTCGCTCGCGGTGCTCCGGAGCGGTCGAACCG
>DASSCW010000296.1:0-8089 GCA_035697465.1 Candidatus Limnocylindria bacterium
CCACCGCCGTCAGGCCGATGCCCAGGTTGAAGGTGCGGACCATCTCGTCATCGGCGATGTCGCCGCGCTCCTGGATCAGGCTGAAGATGCGTGGCACGGGCCAGCTGCCAGTCTCGATCTCGACGCCGAGTCCGTCGGGCAGGGTTCGCGGTATGTTGTCGACCCAACCGCCTCCGGTCAGGTGGGCGAGCGCCAGCAGGTCACCGCCCGCCGAACGCAGCCGCCGCCGGAGGATGCGGATCTCATCCAGGTAGGACCGGTGCGGCTCCAGCAGCTCGTCGCCGAGAGGCCGGTCGATGCCCGGCGCCGTCGAGAGCCAGTCGCGCTCCGGCAGGATGCGGCGCACCAGCGAGTAGCCGTTGGTGTGCAGCCCGGACGAAGGAAGGCCGATGACGGCGTCGCCGGCTCGCACGCTCCGCCCGTCGATCACGTCGCGCCTGGCCACCACGCCGACGATGAATCCCGCCAGGTCATAGTCGTCGCCCTGGTAGAGGTCCGGCATCTCGGCCGTCTCACCGCCGACGAGCGCGACGCCGCCTGCGGCGCAGGCGTTGGCGATGCCGGTCACGATCTCTTCGATCACCTCGGCGCGGAGCCGGCCGATGCCGATGTAGTCGAGGAAGAAGAGCGGATCTGCGCCCTGCACTGCGATGTCGTTGATGCAGTGGTTGACGACGTCGATACCGATGGTGTCGTGCCGTCCGAGCGCCAACGCCACCTTGAGCTTGGTGCCGACGCTGTCGGTGGAGGCGACGAGTACCGGATCCGGGTACGGCGCCGGATCGAGCCGGAAGAGGCTGCCGAAGCCGCCGACGCCGCCGAGCACAGCCGGATTGGAGGTGGAGGCTGCCGCCCGGCCGATGAGCTCGACCGCGCGGCGTGCCTCGTCGACGTCCACGCCGGCCTCACGGTAGCTGCGACCCATGAGGGCTACCCGCGCTCCAGCACGTACTTGTCCACCTCGAGGGGGACGTCGATCGGGTAGCGGCCATCGAAGCAGGAGGTGCAGTGGCGGCGCACGCCGTCCTGCTCGCGACCCACAGCTCCCAGCAGTCCCTCGATGGACAGGTAGCCGAGGGAGTCGGCCCCGATGAGCCGCCGGATTTCGTCCAGCGAGTTCGATGCGGCGATCAGCTCCGATCGCCGCCCGGTGTCGACGCCCATGTAGCACGGATAGGCCATCTGCGGGGAGTGAATCCGGACGTGGACCTCGCGCGCGCCGGCCCGGCGCAGCATGGCCACGATCGGGCCCGTCGTCGTGCCGCGCACGATCGAGTCATCGACCACCACCACGCGCTTCCCGGCCAGCACCTCGGGCAGCGGGTTGAATTTCAGGGACACCGCCTGCTCCCGCGAGCGCTGGGCGGGCTGGATGAAGGTCCGACCCACGTATCGGTTCTTGATGAGGCCCTCCCGGAACGGCAGCCCGGACTCTTCGGCGTAGCCGATGGCGGCAGGGATGGCCGAGTCGGGCACCGGGATGACGAGGTCGGCGTCCGCGGGCTGCTCGATCGCCAGGCGGCGGCCCATGGCCAGGCGCGCCTCGTACAGCAGCCGGCCGCCGATCACGCTGTCCGGCCGCGCGAGGTACACGAACTCGAAGACGCAGAGGCGTTCGGCCTCCTGCCCGATGTTGACGCGATGCGAGTGCACGCCCTGCTCGTCGATGGTCAGGATCTCGCCGGGCTCGACGTCGCGGACGAACTGCGCGCCCATCGCGTCGAGGGCGGCGCTCTCCGACGCGACGGCCCATCCTGCCGAGCCGCCGTGCGAGGGCGCCGGCAACCGTCCCAGGGCAAGCGGGCGAAAGCCGAACGGATCACGCCCGGCGATGAGGGCTCGATCGGTCAGCATGGTGAAGGTGATGGCGCCGATCGCGCGGTGGAACGTGTGTTCCACGCGCTGCGCCCAGCTGCGGCCTGGCGCGTGCGCGATCAGCTTTGCCAGCACCTCCGTATCGCTGGCAGTCGTGAATTCCACGCCCTGCTCAACGAGGTCGTCGCGCAGCCAGGTCGAGTTGGTGAGGTTGCCGTTGTGTCCGAGCATCAGCTCACCAAGGTCCGAAGCCGCGTAGACCGGCTGCACGTTGGGGAGTGAGTTGCTGCCGGTGGTCGAGTAGCGGGTATGCCCGATCGCGATCCGCGCCGGCTCGCCAGCGCCTTCGCGCTCCAGCTCGGTCAGCGTCTCCTCGTCGAAGACCTGGCTGACCAGCCCCAGGCGCTTGTGCAGGGTGAGGCGGCTGCCATCGCTGGCTGCGATGCCGGCCGACTCCTGGCCGCGATGCTGCAGCGCGTGCAGCCCGACGTAGGCGAGGCGCGCGACCGGCTCCCCCGGCGCGTAAAGGCCCACCACGCCACATTCCTCGCGCGGGCCGTGCGCCTGGTAGATCGGCAGCTCAGCGGTTGGCGACTCGGCGGGCGTAGCTGGGTGCAGTGACCCCTCGGTACGGAAGGCGGGCGCCTGCCGTGGCGACAGAGTTGTCAGCGTCCGAGGCGCGGGTGCGGCACCTCGCGATCATAGCCACCCATCGGCTCGGCCGTCGGCGTCCGCTGCCCTCAGCAGCCCCGAGCGCCATTGGTACCGCCGGGGTACTGCACCGCACCGCACACGGTGGTCGGGCGTCGTCCATACCGTTGTGCCAACGCGCACCGCGTGACCATCGGGCCATGGCCGGGGGGCACGGCGGCCCCCATGCTCGGCACTGCAAACCACGTCCCGCACAGCGAGAGTCATGCTCCGAATCGCGCGCGCCCTCGGGTTCCTGGCACCGATCGCCGTCGCCGCTTTCGTCACCGTGGTGCTGAGCACCTCACCGACCGCCTCCGGTTCGGCGCGCGAACTTCAGCTGCTGCTCGCCGCCACGGCGCTGACCGCCGGCATGACCGCGATGGCACTCGCCGCGTGGAGCTACTTCGGCTGGCGCCTCAACCGCATCGCCCGCGCGCTGGAGGACACGCTCTCCGCGGACGAGCCGGTCCAGCTGCGCGAGTCGGGCGTCCCCGCCGAGCGGAGGCTGGCCCGGGCCTTCAACGCGGCCGCCGGAGCGTTCCTGCAGGTCGAGGCGCGCGCCACCCACGACCGCCTGACGGGTATCGCCAACCGCGAGACGCTGCTCACCACGCTCGTCGCAGAGGTCGAGCGAGCGGCGCGGCACCACAGCTGGCTGTCGGTCGCCTTCATCGACATCGACCGCTTCAAGCCGATCAACGACACATACGGCCACAACTCCGGCGACGCGGTGCTGCGCCAGGTCGCCTCGCTCATCTCCAACAACATTCGCGCCTCCGACCTCATTGGCCGTTACGGCGGCGAGGAGTTCATGCTCATCCTGCCGGAGACGCCGCACGACGAGGCGGTGGTGCTGGCGGAGAAGCTGCGTAACCTGGTCATGCAGCAGCCCATGGTCATCGCAGGGCACCAGCGGCTGCGCGTCACGATCAGCATCGGCGTGGCAGGCGACGTCGGCTCGCAGCTGCAGGTGGACTCGCTGGTTGACCAGGCCGATGCGGCCATGTACGCCGCCAAGTCGCTGGGCCGGAACCGGACCTACCTTTACCGAGCCGTCGACGAGAGCGCACCTGTGCGACGTGCGCCGATCTCGGCGGAGCATCGGGCAGCTGCGACCGCCATCGGCCAATGGGCGAACGACACCGCGACGGAGGCATTGGCCTCCGTACTCGCACCCCAACCGCATCATCGCGGCCGGCCGTCGGACATGATCGCCTCGCTGGCGACCGGTATCGGGCTCGAGCTCGGACTGCCACCGGAAGAGATCGAGCGGATCCGGATCGCAAGCCTGCTGCACGACCTGGGCAAGCTGGCCGTGCCGCCGGAGATCCTGGACAAGCCTTCGGCGTTGTCCGACGGCGAATGGCAGGCCATCGGCGAGCACCCGCGCATCGGCCAGGTCATCCTGGAGCAGGCCTCCGGCCTCCGCGAGGCGATCCCGGTCGTCCTCCACCACCACGAGCGATTCAACGGTGGTGGCTATCCGCACGGCCTGAAGGGCAACGAGATCCCGATGGGCGCTCGCATCGTCGCCGTCGCCGACGCCTACCACGCCATGGTCCACGATCGACCATACAAGACCGCGCTCACCCACGAACAGGCGCTCGCCGAGCTGCGGCAGAACGCCGGCACGCAGTTCGATCCGGAGGTGGTGAAGGTGTTCTGCGACGCCTACGCGGACGGCGTTCCTCCCGACGGCCTGGAAGAGGTCTACCGCCTGCACGAACGCGCGCGAGGTGGCCTCGAGCGGGTCGACCCGCGTGCCGCCGCCGCCATGCTGTTCGGCGGAGAGGCGGCCGCGTCATCGGCGGGAGAGCGCACGGTCCGCAAGGCGCGGAGCAGGCGTCCGAAACTGGCCGCCAGCAGCGATCGTCCGGATCCGCACCCGGTCCGCGAGGCGACCGGCTGATGAGCTGGCGTCGCGCTCTGATTGTCCTTGCGATGCTGGCGGCGCTGGTGATGGCGCCGTCTTCCGTGTTGGCCGCCAAGCCAAACGAGTTGCTGTCAGCGTCAACGGTACCGACGTCCGGGACCGTGTCCACGCTGTTCCTGTTGAGCGTCCGCTATGTTTCAGATGCGGGCAATCCCGCGACCGCCGTGACGGCGACCGTCGCCGGCCAGACAATCCTGATGGCCAACACCTCCGGAACCGCCCTCGATGGCACCTGGACGGCTGTCACGCTGCTTCCGGCCGGCACGTGGACCGTCATCTACACGGCCGTCGTGGCCAAGGGCCCGGTGCCCACGTTGAAGGGGGGGACGGTCACCGTGGCGGGGTCCCAGCCAACGCCTTCGAGCCCGGGGAGCACGTCGCCATCCAGCTTGGCACCTGAAGTCAACGGGGCGACGGAGAGCATTGCGCCCAACCCGGTGGCGAGCGCCCGGGCGAGCGTGGGCGAGGGTGCTCCGAGCCGCGGCGCGCAGCCGAGCGCACCAACGTCGAACACCTCGCCGGGCGCAATGCCGGTGAGCTCCGCCGGCGTCGGCGCGAATCCGTCCGCGGACAATGCAGGCGTCCAGCCCCTCGCCACCCCGGATGGCGCCGCCGCCCCAAGTGGCCGGGGGGATCTCCCGAGCGGTGGCGGCGGCGCGGCGGCGGGGTCGGAGGACCCGATGAGCCCGGATCTGCTCAACATGTTCCTGCTGTTCGGAGTCGTGGGTGTGGCGGCAGTCGCGCTGTTCGGCGTGGGGTGGATCGCCCTCACGGGCCGCCGCAACGACCCTGACGCGTCGATGGCCGATGCAGGGATCAGCGCCGACCCTGCGGTCAGGGCCATCCCGACCGTCGAACAGCGCGCCATCCGCCGCGCGCGGCTGAACCAGTCGAACGACCCGATCCTGGCGGCCCTTGGCCTCCCCGAAAACGATCCTCCGCCGCCCGCAGACGAGCTAGAAGGGCGTCGTCCACGCGGCAAGAAGCGAACTGAGCGCTAGCTCCAGGTCCGCACCCGGCAGGCCGACTCGCAGGTGATCGCCACCGGCGGAGCCCAACCGCATCGCAGGCACCCCGGCCCCGGTGCAGGCCGCGAGCAGGCGATCCCCATCCGGCTCGCGAACGGCCACGACCGCGCGACCCGCGCGCTCGCCGAACAGGGCGGCGGTGGGCAGGGCGGCTACACCTTCGGGTATCGCGACCTCGGCCCCGCAGCCAGCCTCGACCGCCATCCGGGCGAGCGCCACACCGAGCCCGCCCACCGAGGGGTCATGTGCCGCCACGGTGATGCCGGCGGCGGAGAGCTCAACCAGCAGGCCAACCACACGGGACGCAGCCGCGATGTCGATCTGCGGCGACCCACCGAATTGCCGCCGCCGCCAGGCGAGCTCGGAGGCGGCAAGTGAGCCCTCGTCTGCCGCCGGCTCGCCCAGCAGCCATAGCTCGTCACCTGCGCTCCAGGCAAGCGGCACGGCCCGCGACCGGTCCTCCAGCAGGCCGACAGTGCCGATCACCGGGGTCGGCAGGATCGGCCCATCGGGCGTCTCGTTGTAGAGGCTGACGTTGCCGGACACAATCGGCAGGTCCAGGGTGCGGCACGCCTGGGCCATGCCGGCGACCGCCTCCGACAGCTGCCAGTAGCCCGCCGGCGTCTCCGGGGAGGCGAAGTTCAGGCAGTTGGTGATGCCCAGCGGCTGCGCACCACTGCACGCGACGTTGGTCGCTCCCTCCAGCACCGCGCTGGCGGCGGCGAGGCGAGGATCGAGATCGCCGAGCCGGCCAGGGCCGTCGAGCGCGACCGCCAGCGCGTGGGTCGTGCCCTTGATCCGCAGTAGCGCTGCGTCCCCGTGGCCCGGGCCGACCAGGGTATTGATGCCATTCATGTGGTCGTAGCGGCGCCAGATGGGACGGCGGCTCCGGGCGTTCTGACCCCCGAGCAGCTCCAGCAGAGTGGCGGCGGTCGGCGGCTCGGCGGCGAGATCCGCGAGGGGCTCGGAGCGTCGAATGGCGAGATCGAGCGGCGGCGCCGCGGGCGGCACGTACGTCGGCGCGTCGTCCGCCAGGGCGCGCCCCGGCACCTCGCAGATCGTGCGGCCCCGGTACGTCGCCCGGATCACGGGCTCGTCCGTCACCCTGCCGATCGTCACCGCGTGCAGGTCGTAACGGCGGAATGCTCGCCGGACCTCCTCCTCGCGACCAGCACGGACGACCAGCAGCATGCGTTCCTGCGACTCGGACAGCAGGAGCTCGTAGCCGGTCATCTCCTCCTCGCGGGCCGGCACCAGGTCGAGGTCGACTTCCGCCCCGCAGCCGCCACGCGCCGACAGCTCGGCCAGGGCGCAGGTCAGCCCCGCAGCCCCAAGGTCCTGCATGGCGACCACGGCGTCGGAGCCCGCCAGCTCCAGGCACGCCTCCATCAGCAGCTTTTCCAGGAATGGATTCCCGACCTGGACCGCCGGCCGCCGCGCATGGCTGTCCTCGTCGAGATTGCCGGACGCGAAACTGGCGCCCTGGATGCCGTCGCGGCCGGTCGAGGCGCCCACCAGCAGCAGCGCGTTGCCCGCTCCGGCCGCGCGAGCCAGAGTGATCTCGTCGTGGCGCGCGACGCCGAGGCACATGGCGTTGACCAGCGGATTGCCGGTGAAGCTCGCGTCGAAGGCGATCTCGCCGCCGACATCGGGGATCCCGATGCAGTTGCCATAGCCGGCGATACCGGCCACCACGCCGCCGAACAGGAACCGGTTCCGGGTGGCGGCTTCTTCATCGGTCCTGCCGGTCGGGTCGTCCTCGGGGTGGAGCGGCCCGAAGCGCAGCGAATTCAGGAGCGCCAGCGGACGCGCTCCCATGGTGAAGACGTCGCGAATGATGCCGCCGACGCCGGTGGCAGCGCCCTGGTACGGCTCGACGGCGCTCGGGTGGTTGTGCGACTCCACCTTGAACACGACGGCCAGCCCGTCCCCGATGTCCAGCGCGCCGGCGTTCTCGCCCGGGCCGACGATCACCCGGTCGCCCCGGATCGGCAGGCCGGCGAGCAGTGGGCGCGAATGTTTGTAGGCGCAGTGCTCGGACCACATCGCCCCGAACATGCCGAGCTCGACCTCGTTCGGCTCGCGACCGAGGGCGCCGACCACGAGCTTGTACTCGAACTCGGTCAGCCCGTGGCGCTCCACGGGCGAGGCGATGCTCACGCCGCGGCGCCCACCTATGTCGGCCGCTCGGGTGGCGGCATCGGGCGATCGCGGTCGATCTCGATCAGCAGCGCGCCGCCTGCGGCGGCCAGCATCGAGACCAAGAAGAGGGTGTCGACGCCCTGCATCGTGAACCCGGCGCGTGCGAGACCGACGCCCAGGCCGATCATCGTGGTCACCAGGATCACCAGCCGCTGACGGGGTACGTCAGGGACGCGATCGGCAAGGAAGACGGTGACCGCCACGCCCAGCAGGGCCAGGAAGAGCAACAGGCTGACCACGTTCCCCAGGCTCGCGATCAGGAAGATCGCGCCGAGCAGCGAGCCCGACCCGATGAGCCAGCCGGAAAGCATGGTCGGCCAGGTAAACGGCAGCTCAGGGCTCGGCCGGGCCGGAGCGGATGGTGGCGGTGGCGCTGCGGGCGGCGCGGCGGACCACGCCGCCGCCGCTGGCGGCGGCT
>DASSCW010000297.1:0-3107 GCA_035697465.1 Candidatus Limnocylindria bacterium
AGCCGGGTGCTGCAGGAAGCGCGGCGTGCCCAGCTGGAGGCCTCGCTGGGGGAGCGACGCGTGGCGATCGAGGGGATCCGTGCCGAGATTGCCGAGCTGCAGCCGACCGCCGAGGCTGCCGCTGCCGCCGATCGCGCCGCCACCGTTGAACGCGAATCCGCCGACCGCGAACGAGACGCCGCGCGCACCGCCCTGGTCGAGCTGGAGAAGCAGGTCGGCGACGGTGGGCGGCGCGCCGAGCTGGAACGGGAGTTGCAGGCTGCGGCGGGGGAAACATCGCGCCACGAGGAGGCCCTCTCGTCCCTCGCGCGCGAACGCGAGCTGGCGCTCGAATCGCTTCCTACGCTGCAGTCCGCCGCGAACGAGCCGCCGGCTTCGGACGTACCCGCCCCGCCGGACCAGGGCCTGGCAGCCGAGCTGGCGGGCCTGGACGACGACGCCCTCGAGGCCGAGCTCCGGCGGGTGCGCCGCCTCCTGTCGCAGATCGGCTCCGTGAACCCCTTCGCGGTCGAGGAGCATCGGGAGCTGGCCGGCCGCCTGGACGAGCTGACGACCCAGGACACGGACCTCGGCCAGGCAATCGCGTCCACCGAGACGCTGGTGGCACGCCTCGACGCGGACATCGCCGAGCGATTCAACGCCGCGTTCGCCGCCATCGGCGAGCGTTTCGACGACTTCTGCCGCCTGCTGTTCGCCGGGGGCTCGGCCTCTCTGCAGCTGGGCGACGGGACCGATGGCGAGGCGCCCGGCGGCATCGAGATCGTGGTGCGGCCCCCGGGGAAACGGCTGCAGCGCCTGGCGATGCTGTCCGGCGGCGAGCGCGCGCTGACCGGCGTCGCGCTGCTCTTCGCCATGCTCAGCGTGAACCCCGTCCCGTTCTGCATCCTCGACGAAGTGGACGCCGCGCTCGACGAAGCGAACATCGGCCGTTTCGCCAACGCGCTGCGGAGGCTGGCCGAGGACATCGACTTCGTGGTGATCACCCACAACCGCGCCACGATCGAGGTCGCCGACACGATCTACGGCGTGACCATGACCGACGCGGCCGTGTCGGCGATCGTCTCGCTGCGGCTGGCCGACATCCCGGCGGAGGTTGCCGTCGGATGATGCCCCGTCCCCAGCGTAGCGCGAGTGGCGCCGGCCTCGGGCTGCGCGCCAGGCCCGGCGGCCTGGGAGCGCGCCTCCGCGCCCTGCTGGGCGCCGGATCGACCACGGAGCGGACTTGGGACGAGGTGGAGGAGGCGCTGATCGCCGCCGACTTCGGGCCGGAGGCCACGCTGGAGCTCGTCGACGCGGCGCGCGCGCGAGCCGGCAGGGGCGATCCTAGGACCGCCCTCTCCGGGGTGGTGGCTGAGCGCCTTCGCGCTACCTCGACAGGGGCCTTCGAGCTCGGCCCGGCCCCATCGGTGATCCTGGTGGTCGGCGTCAATGGGACTGGCAAGACCACGACCATCGCGAAGCTGGCCCGGCGGCTCAAGGACCAGGGACACAGCGTTGTCCTGGCCGCGGCGGATACGTTCCGGGCGGCGGCCATCGAGCAGCTGCGCATCTGGGGCGACGAGCTGGACGTGCCGGTGGTGGCGCAGCGCGCCGGCGCCGACCCTGGAGCGGTGGCCTTCGACGCCGTCACGGCGGCCGAGTCACGTGGGATCGATGCGGTCATCGTGGACACCGCCGGCCGGTTGCAGAACAAGACGCAGCTGATGGCCGAGCTGCGCAAGATCCGCGACGTCATCGCCCGCCGGCTGCCGGGCCAGCCGCGCCATGTGCTGCTGGTGCTGGACGCCAATACCGGCCAGAACGGCCTCGCGCAGGCGGAGGGCTTCAGCCGGGAGGCAGGCGTGACCGGCATCGTGCTCACCAAGCTGGATGGCACCGCCAAGGGAGGCGTGGCGGTCACGGCAGCGGATCGGCTCGGCGTGCCGATCCTGTTCGCCGGCATCGGTGAAGAGATCGACCAGCTCGCACCCTTCGACCCCGATGCCTACGTGGAGTGGCTGTTCTCGGAGTAAGCGCAATGGCTCGGTCGTTGCCGCGGCGTCATTGCCCGCCTAGAATGGGCAACCCTTTCGGGCTTTCCGCCCGCGGGCAAGCACCCGCATCGGTCCACTGATGTTCGAATCACTGTCAGCGCGCCTGCAGGCGGTCGCCAACCGCCTGCGTGGCAAGGCCAAGATCACCGAAGCCGACCTGGACGTCGCGCTCCGGGAGATCCGCCTTGCGCTGCTCGAGGCGGACGTCAACTTCCGGGTGGTGAAGGACTTCGTCGCCGGCGTGAAGGAACGTGCCCTGGGGGCCGATGTCCTGAATGGCGTCCAGCCCGGCCAGCAGGTGGTGAAGATCGTCCACGACCAGCTGGTGGAGGTGCTCGGCGGCGAGCGGCATCGGCTCAATCTCGATGCGAAACCAGCGGTGGTCATGCTCGTCGGGCTGCAGGGCTCCGGCAAGACCACGACGGCCGCCAAGCTTGCTGTGCGCTACCGCAAGGATGGGCGCAAGCCGCTGCTGGTGGCCGCCGACGTCTACCGCCCTGCCGCGGTCGACCAGCTCGTTCAGCTGGGCGACCAGGTGGGGATCGAGGTCCACACCCGCCCCGTCGGGACGCCGGCACTTGAGGTCGCTCGTTCCGGCCTGGAGGCGGCGCGGCAGCGCGGGCACGACCTCGTGCTCCTCGACACGGCGGGCCGCCTTCACGTCGACGAGCTGATGATGGACGAGCTTGTGCGGATCGCCGGCAAGGTGACGCCAGCGGAGACGCTGCTCGTCGTGGATGCGATGACCGGCCAGGAGTCGGTCAAGGTAGCGGAGGCCTTCCACCATCGCCTGCCGATCACCGGCCTGGTACTCACCAAGATGGACGGCGACGCGCGTGGCGGCGCGGCGCTCAGCATTCGGAGCGTGACCGGGCTGCCGATCAGCTTCATCGGCACCGGAGAGCGAACGGACGGCCTGGAGCCATTCCACCCAGATCGCCTGGCGCAGCGCATCCTGGGGATGGGCGACATCCTGTCGCTCGTCGAGCGGGTACAGGAGACTGTCGACCAGCAGGAGGCCGAGCGCGTTGCCCAGCGCATGATGGAGTCGCGCTTCACGCTGGAGGACTTCCG
>DASSCW010000298.1:0-2568 GCA_035697465.1 Candidatus Limnocylindria bacterium
GCCTCGGACGATGTGGAATTTCAGGCTCGCGTCGGGGCGTTCCTGCAGAGACTGGGGGAGTTGGGCTGGACTATCGGCCGCAACCTGCGCATCGACACCCGCTGGGCAACGGCTGACGACATTCGCAGACACGCGGCGGAATTGGTCGGGCTCGCGCCGGACGTCCTCGTGGCTGCTACTGGCACCGTAACGGCGGCGCCGTTGCTTGAGGCGACCCGCTCCGTGCCGATCGTGTTCGTGATTGTCATCGACCCGGTCGGCGCCGGTTTCGTCGCGAGCCTGGCGCGACCGGGCGGCAACGCGACCGGGTTCACAGTCTATGAATATAGCATGAGCGGCAAATGGCTGGAGCTGCTCAAGCCCAACTTCCAGGGTTTGGCCTTGTCCGGCGTTGGAAAGGGCCCGTAAATGCTGGGTTTTTGTGCCGTCATTCATTTTGTGGTGCTAAATGACTTAGGCGTTCGGCGCGCTTTGTCTTGACCGAATCGCGCTTTTCGTGGTGCTTTGGCGGAGACCGCCAGGGTGCCCCACGATGTTTGTCCGGGTCAAGAAGATCGGCGCCTACGAGTATCTCTATCTGGTCGAGAACGCCCGCGAGGGCGGACGCCATGTACAGCGCGTCATCAAGGCGCTGGGGCGTCGCGACGAGGTCGAGGAGTCCGGGATGCTGGATGCGCTGGCGGCATCGGCAGCGCGGCATTCGCGACGGTCGATCGTGCTGTCGAGCTACTATCGCGGCGAGCTGGCTGAGCTGCGGCGGATCAGCATCGGCCCGGACCTGGTGTTCGGGCGGTTGTGGCGGGAGACCGGCTGCGGCGAGGTGATCAATGCGCTTCTCGCCGGCCGCCGGTTCGGCTTCGACGTCGAGCGCACGATCTACCTCACGGTGCTGCACCGATTGATGGTCTCGGGCTCTGACCGCCACGCCAGCCGCTGGCACCACGGCTTCCGCATTCCCGGCACCGAAGACCTCACCCTCGATCACGCCTACCTGGCGATGGCTTGGCTCGGCGAGGAGATCGCCGACGGCCGCATCATGACGGATGCCATCGAGGAGGATCTTTATCGCCGCCGGCAGGAGCTGTTCGGCGAGGTGTCGATCGCCTTCTTCGACACCACCTCGCTGTACTTCGAGGGCGCTGGCGGCGAGACGCTGGGCCAGCTCGGTCACAGCAAGGACTATCGTCCGCACCTCAAGCAGGTGGTGCTCGGCATGGTGCTCGACGGCGACGATCGGCCGTTCGCCTCCTTCCTGTGGCCCGGCAACACCGCCGACGTGACGCGGCTGATGCCGGTGGTCCAGCGCCTGCGCGAGCGCTTCGGCATTGCCCAGGTCTGCGTCGTCGCCGACCGCGGCATGATCAGCGCCGCCACCATTGCGGCGCTGGAGAAGGCGGGGCTGGAGTACATTCTGGGCGTGCGCGAGCGCTCCACCAAGGAGGTCCGCACCGAGGTGATCGAGGACGACGGGGTGGCGGTGCCGCTGACCATTCCGCGCCAGAAGGGTGAGACCCAGCTCGCCATCAAGGAGACCACGCTCAAGGGGCGGCGCTATGTGCTGTGCCGCAACGAGGAAGAGGCCAGGAAGGATGCCGAGCGACGGGCGGCCATCCTCGCCGGCCTCGAGCGCAAGCTCACCCAGGGCGACAAGGCGCTGGTCAGCAACAAAGGCTTTCGGCGTTTCGTCAAGACGATCGCGTCCGGCAACTTCTCGATCGATTACGACAGGGTCGCGGCGGACGCGAAGTTCGATGGTCTGTTCGTGCTGCGCACCAACACCAGATTGTCGGCGCTCCAGGTCGTGCTGCGCTATCGCAACTTGCTGGCCGTGGAGGACGCCTTCAAGACCGCCAAGGCACTGCTCACCACGCGGCCGATCTTCCACAAGACCGACGCAGGCATTCGCGGTCACGTGTTCTGTAGCTTCCTCGCCGTGCTGCTGAGGAAGGAGCTGTACGACCGCCTTGCGGCACGCCGCCACGGCAATCTCGAATGGCAGCACATCGTCGACGATCTCGACGAGCTCAGCCAGATCGAGGTCGAGCAGGACGGCCGTCGCGCACGTCTGCGAACTGCTCAAGGCCCGACCATCGATCCGATCTGCCGCGCCCTCGGCATTGCCCTCCCGCCCGTCTTCCAGGAGATTCCGCCCGCGCCCGAACCCGCCTGACCTGTGGTGCCTAAAACTCCAAATGGCCCGCAAGCCTTTGATATATCGACATGTTTATTTTCAAACCCTGGAAGTTGGGCTTGAGATAGCTTTCGGCCATGGCGATGGCCGAGGCGGCCGGCGCGTAGAAGGCGGAGCCCGTCTTCAACAGGTTGACGATCTCGCTGCCGCCCTTACGGGTGCGCTCGACGATGGCGTCGAGCTTGTCCTGGCTCGTCCAGCCCATCTTGATCAGGTCAGGCAGCGGAATGCCGGCCACCGTCGAGTAGCGCACGAGCGGCACCATGGTGTCGCCATGGCCGCCGAGCACGAAGCCCGTCACGTCTTCGACGGAGACCTTGAACTCCTGCGCCAGGAAGGTGCGGAAGCGCGCGCTGTCGAGCACGCCGGCCATGCCG
>DASSCW010000299.1:0-9163 GCA_035697465.1 Candidatus Limnocylindria bacterium
TCCTGATTCCGTGGCAGGTTTCTTGCAGCCACTTGAGGCGAGCTGGACCACGCGGGAGGCAGACGGACGGAACCCAGATAGGCGACCGAATCCGCCCATCCGGTACGTGCGCGGGCCTGCCAAGGAGACTACAGATGGGTATCCGGCTTCACCGTTCCAGGCTGTTGCTGTCGGCTGGCGTTGCGGTGTCTCTCACAATCGGCATGCTCGCCGTCGGACGGACGGCATACGCCGCAGGTCCATCGCCAGTCGGGCTTGGCACGGCTGCGCCGTTTGCAGTCCTGGCCGGCACCCCGGCGGTGACCAACACTGGGCCGACGACCATCACCGGCGACCTGGGAATCAGCCCGGCCGCCGCGGTGGTGGGATTCCCGCCCGGTACCGTGAGCGGGACGATCCACGCGGCCGATGCCGTCGCGCTGCAGGCCAAGGCTGACCTGGTGACTGCCTATGACGACGCGGCAGGGCGACCGGTGACTGATACCCATGGAACGCTTGGTGGGCTGACCCTCGTGGGTGGCGTCTACAACGCCGGTGGCGTCACACTCGATCTCACCGGGACGCTCACGCTGGACGGTGAGAACGATCCCGATTCCGTCTGGATCTTCCAGGCAACGTCCGACCTGATCACCGCGTCGTCGAGTTCCGTCGACTTGATCAACGGGGCTCAGGCCTGCAACGTCTTCTGGCAGGTCACCAGTTCGGCGACGCTCGGATCGGGCTCGACCTTCGTGGGGACCATCATGGCCTTGACCTCCATCACGATGGAGAACGGCGTCACCCTGGACGGTCGAGCGCTGGCCCGGAACGGTGAAGTGACGTTGATCGACGACACGATCACGAGCTCGGCTTGCTCCGCCGCCGCATCGACAACCCCTGCGCCCTCGGGAGGGAGCAGCCAGCTGCCAGATGCGGCAATGCGCGGGGGCGATGAGCCCGTTGCCCCATGGTCTCCGGTCTTGATCGGCGCCGTCGCCGTGATGCTTACCCTCATGCTCATCGTGGTCAACCTCAGGCGATCGGCCCTGGGAAAGGAGCTCTAGGACAAGCCAAGGACTTGCTGGTGTCCACTTGGCGGAGCGCGCCGGCCATCAACCTTGGGGAGCATGGAGGTCCACCCAGTGAGCCCGACCCTATCCCGCATCATCGTTAGCGAGATCCCGGCGCTCGGCGAGCACCCGGAGGGTATGCGCCAGCTAAGGGTCGGGTTGGCCAACGCGGTGGCATGCCTGGATGTCGAGCCGCTCAACGAGTTGCCGTCTGACGATGGCGCGTTGCCTGATTGGGAGCGTGCCGTGGTTGCTACGGCGATCGAGGAGATCGCGCCCGCCGTGGCGACCATGCTCACCGAGGCGATTGAGCGCCGGCTGCCGTGGTGGTCGAGCAGCGAGTAAGCCGCCAGTAAGCGTCGCGGCACAGTGTGGCTCGGGACGGGGTCTCCGTTGCAGCGTGGCCATTCTTCCGGATGGCGAGCGCTGGCGACGCCGGCCTTGGAGGCAAGACGGGCACGTCGCTTGCCTTAGCGGCTCTGGCTGTGGGGATCGGTCGCACACGTTTCCCCTCGTGCGTGGGTGCGAGCGCCTCATGTCGTGCCTGTGGCATGGCGCATGCAATACGCCTCTCTCCACTGGCCCGGACGGCCGGGGGGAGGTCGTTAGCACCGAACCAGAAAAGCCCTGCAGGGCCGGACCGTCCCGACCAAAGGGGAGCTTCGGGATCCGTCGCAGCGGGAGGCGGGGCGCAAGCCTCGCCTCTTCCCCTTCAGGCCCGACGAATGTGCTGCGATTCGCCGCCTCACCCCGACCCGCCAGCGGCGGTGAACGCTCTATTAAGAAGGCGCAATCCTCGACTTGAGGTCGGCGGGCTGGCATGGCATCTGCGGCCCTGGAGGAACGTCCAACTTGTAGCAGGGGGTCAACAACCATGCAGAACACGACACGCGACATGTGGACGTGGGTTGACTACGACCGGTGGCGCGACTCCGATATCTCGGGGTTCGGCGTCCAGGCCGTGGACGGCGAGATTGGCTCGGTCGACGAGGCGACCTACGACGCCGGCGCGAGCTACATCGTGGTCGATACTGGGCCATGGATCTTTGGCAAGAAGGTCCTTCTGCCGGCCGGTGTCATCGACCAGATCGATGTCACCAACCGGAAGGTGATCGTGAACCGAACCAAGGACGAGATCCAGAAAGCCCCGGAGTTCGACCAGGCGCGCTATCGGGAAGAGGCATACCGCGGTACTCTCGGCACCTACTACGGTGAGCGCATGCCCGCCGGCACGCGCCGCTAGTCCGACTGGAAATCCTCAAAATGGGCCGGCGTCCAAACGCCGGCCCATTTGCGTCGGCGGAGCGGTTTCGGGCGCCGACTAGCCAGCTGCGGCCCGCGCATAGCGGTCTGTGGTCCGAAGCCACCGCTCTGTCCACTGAGCTACGGGCGCGCGAGCGTAGATGGTAGGTGAAGCGGCTTCGATCGCGCGCAGCCGCGGCCGACCCTCCGCGGAGCGGCGGACGAAGGTCCTGCTAGGCGCGGTACCCGGCCCAGACGTAACGTGCCGCCATGCCCAGCCTGCCGGAAGTCCTGAGCCTGGCTCTCCTGGTCGCGGGAACGCTCGAGTACGCCATCCTGACGCGGCACCGCGAGGAGCGACGCCGCTCGGCGCGCCTCGAGGAGCTGACCGTCAACCTTGGCCACCAGGCGCTGATGCGCATGCGCCTCATCGAACGCGGACGGCCCGTCCGGACCTGGGGGGCCTTCGGAACACGATTCCGCTGAGGACCGGATCGGGCCCTACCAGAGGTTGAGGCCCGTCAGCTCATCGGGTGTCCGGACCAGGTCGACATCGGACATCTCGCGGATCGTCACCTCGGCCACCCAGACGGTGCATCCGGCCATCAGGTGTCCGCCCACCGTCACGCCGTCTCGATCGGCAAAGCTGGCGTGGGCGTGGAGGAACGGCTTCCCGTCGAGCTGCGAGATGTTGCCGATGAAGCTGACGATCTCGTGATGCGTGTCGCTGGACAGGTCCAGGTACCGCTTCTCTCCCTGGTCGTAGTAGCGATAGGCCGCGTGGCTCAGCGCTCCCACCACGCTCACCCACGCTGACCGGATATCGCGCTCCGCGCAGAAGCGCTCGAGCTCCTCGACCAGGTCGCTGCCTGTCGCGAGACGGCCGACGAATGCCCGGCCGGCACGTGCCTCCCAGAATCGTGACTCCACAGGGTCCTCCATGGTGGCTATTCGAAGTGTCGTAGCTGTTCGGTGATCGGCATGGACGCCGCCGCGCGGGCCGGGAAGATGCCGGCCGCTGAAGCCACTCCTATACCGAGCAGAACGACCGCAAGCAGCAAACCCCATGGCATGGCCAGGCCGCCAACGAAGTCGCCCGGCGCCGCGAAGAAAACCGTCACAACGGCCACCAATGTCCCGATGCCGACCGCTGCCAGCCCGCCAACGGCGCCGATGATGCTCGCCTCCGCCACCACCATGGCCTGTACCTGGCCCGCCGTCATGCCGTGGGAGCGCAGGATCGCGATCTCGCGACCTCGTTCCACGACCCCCACGGCCATCGTATTGACGATCCCCAGCGCGCCGATCACCACCGCCAGCAGCGCGAGAACGTCAAACAGGCCGATCAGCCGATCGAGGGATCGCCCGAGCTCGCTGGCGAGGTCGGTCGAGGTCATGGGTAAGGCCGACAGCTCGGCAGCCGTCGCGGCGACAGCGTTGCCGAACGTCGCGTCGGGGATATCGTCCTCCGGCTCCAGCACCCAGAGGCTGGCGTCGGTCACGCCGAACCGATCGCGCGCGTCGGCCAGGCTCATCAGGATGGCTCCCTCCGCGGTCGTCGTGGGAAGGGAGTAGGCGACGATGCCGGCCACCCGGAACGGCTGTCCCTCCCCGCCCGGCTGCGCCAGGTCGACGATGTCGCCCAGCGCGAGGCCGTCGCGCGCCGCGAGAGCCTCCGGGATCAGGATCGATCCACCGTCCCGTAACCCTTGGAAGGCGATCCGGCGGCTCCCTTCGGACATGATCAACGACCCTGAATCCTGAAACGCGGTGGGGTCGATCCCGGCGATCGCCACCTCGCGCTGCGAGTCTCTCGCGAGCTCAACGGCCGGAAACTCGCTGATCGGGCTGGCGCGCTCGACGCCGATGATGCCCTCGAAGGTGGGGCGAATGGTCTCGATTTCGTCTGTCACAGCAAGCCGGATGGCGTACCCGCCCGGGAGAATCGAGTCGACCCAGCGCTCGGCAGTGGCCCTGGCGGATGACGAGACGATGCCCAAGGCGACCACCGACGCCAGGCCGATTGCCAGCGCGCCCACCGTCAGGCCGGTGCGCACCGGATCGCGACGGAGGTTGGCGCGTCCCAGGTAGCCCTGCGCACCGAAGAAGGCGGCGAAGGGCCGCCCCACGATGGCGGCCGCCGGCTGGAGCAGTACGGTGACCAGCAGCGCCCCGCCCAGCAGGATGGCGACCGCCAGCAGCGCACCCGGCAGCGACGACTCGCCTCGCTGCAGCGGATACGCCACCAGGCCGATGGCCACCGCCGCGATCACCAGGCCTGCAAGCCACGGCAGCCGGCCGCCCAGCGTCCGCCCGGGCTGCCGCGAGGGTCGCAGCGCGTCCAGCGGTGAGACACGGGCTGCCGCCAGGGCCGGCACGAGGGCGGCGGCCAGCGTCACCACCACACCCAGCACGACGGCGAGCAGCAGGGCGAGAGGATGGAACGGCAGGCCGCCAATGAGCAAAGCACGGCTCGACTGGAGGAACGCGATCATCAGGCTCGCCAGCACCACGCCGAGCACCACGCCTCCCACGGCACCGATCACCGCCAGCGCGATGCCCTGGCGCAGGAAGAGGCCGAGCACCTGGCGCGAGGTGGTCCCCGCCGCGCGCAGCAGACCAATCTCGCGCGTCCGTTCCGCCAGCGTCATGGCCAGCGTGTTGGCGACCAGGAACGCACCCACCGCCAGCGCCACCAGGCCGAAGAGGAACGCGAGGCCGGAGAACCCCGCCTGGGCTCTCCCGAGCTGCCGCTCGGCGTCGGCCAGCGTCTCGACCACGAACGGCTCGGTCAGCAGCGCGTCAAGGGACGCCTGCACGTCGGCCTCGCGTCCCTCCGCAACCTGCAGGTCGACGTAGCGCACCGCCACCGGCACCTCGAACGCTTCGGCCAGGAAGCTGCGATCGAGGACGACCAGCGCCCCTGCGCCCAGGGCACCGAACCCCGTATCAGCGAGGAGGCCGACGACATGATTGGCGGGCACTTCCGCGCGGCGCCCATTCAGCAGGAGGGCGTCTCCGATCTGCACGTCGTTCTCTCGCGCCCACCCGGCGTTAACCAGTACGCCGGTCGGATCGCCGTCATCCAGGAAGCTTCCGCCGGCCAGCTCGTAGGTGCGGATCAGGGCCTCGTCGGCGGGATCGACCCCGATCAGCAGCAGCGTAAAGACCTTTTCGTCCGGACCCGGGTTGGTCGTCACGCTCCGAACGCGCTCCTCGGAGACGGCTGCCGCGTTGTTGACGCCGGAGATCTTGCGAAGTGTCGTGATGGTGCGCGGCGTGAACCCTGCGGTCTCGAAGGCGCGGACGCGAAGTTGCGCGGAGCCAAGGAGCTCCTGGGCGGCCCGCCGGACCGCGTCGGTGGCGGCCTGGCCCGCCATGAGGCTGGCGGCGATGACCGCCACCCCGAGCGCCACGCCCATCGCCGTCAGCGCGGTGCGCAGCGGCCGGACGGCCAGACCGCGCCAGGCGATCGCCGCCAGACGCACGGGCTAGAGCCCCAACGCGGCCAGGCGCAGGATGAGGGGCCGCGCCTCGTGATCGGCTCGTCGTCCGAGGTCAATCGAGTCGAGTATCTCGCCGTCGCGCACGACCAGCACGCGGTCGGCGTAGGCTGCCGCGCCAGCGTCATGGGTGACAAGCACGATCGTCTGGCCCAGGCGCTCACAGGAGTCCCAGAGCAGGTGCAGGATCTCGCTGCCTGTCGTGTAGTCGAGGTTTCCGGTCGGCTCGTCGGCGAGCAGGATGGCCGGGCTCGGCGCCAGCGCCCGCGCCAGCGCCACGCGCTGCTGCTCGCCGGCAGACAGCTGATCAGGGCGGTGGCCCGCCTTCCCGCTGAGCCCCACGAGGTCGAGGAGCTCGTCGATCCGGTCCCGATGGTCCGCCAGCGAGTCGCCGGCGATCAGGAACGGCAGCGCCACGTTCTCCGCCACGTTCAGCAGCGGGATGAGGTTGAAGAACTGGAAGACGAAGCCCGTCTTCTGGCGCCGCGTGATGGTCGCCCGCTCGTCGTCGAGGCGGCTGATGTTGACGCCGTCGATCACGACCTCGCCACTCGTCGGCCGATCCAGGCCGCCAAGGAGGTGGAGCATCGTCGACTTGCCGGAGCCGGAAGTGCCCATGATCGCGACGAACTCGCCCTGGGCGACTGAGAGGCTGACGCCGCGGAGAGCCTCGACCGAGCCGGAGCGCAGCGGGTAGCGCTTGACCAGGTCTCGCGCCTCGAGGATGACCGGCATCGCCGGAGAGTCTAGCCCGCGGACGAGGCCGTGCGGGCGTCGCCGCGTCAGGGGATCGCTAGAGGACGAAGTCCAGCAGCGAGCCGACCACGGTCTCGAACAGCCCTCGGTCCGGGGCCGCCGGCGCCTCGACCCGCAACGTGCTGGCGGTGACCGCCAGGCTTGCGGGTGGGCTCATCGAGCCGTCGCCGACATAGGCGAGGGCGCGGTTCGTGGCACTGTCCAGGCCCGGCGGTGCAGCGGCGACCGTGACGAGCCCGTTCAGCGGCTCGGAGGCACGCGGCG
Source organism: Candidatus Limnocylindria bacterium (assembly GCA_035697465.1). GTDB lineage: Bacteria > Chloroflexota > Limnocylindria > QHBO01 > QHBO01 > DASSCW01. The sequence goes on from DASSCW010000299.1 coordinate 6,815, forward strand.
CTCGCGGAGCGTCGACGCGGACCGTCTTCGCGCTGCGGGCGGTGCCTCCCGTCTGTGAGGGAGCGGTCGACCCGCCTCCTCCGCCGCCACCCCCGCCGGGAGGAGGCGGCGGGTCGTTGTTGGGCGGCGGAGGAGGCGGTGCGGATGCAGCCGCCATGAACAGCTGCGTGTAGAAACGCGGGCTGCGCAATTTGCCCAGGAACATCACGTTGTCCTTGGCGTAGGCGCCCACGCCACCGTGGGTGAAGCTGGGCTCGAGGACGTTGGCGCGGTGCCCTGGCGAGGCCATGAAGCCCTCGTGGATGGCGACCGGCGAGTCCTCGTCGCTGTAGCCGTTGTTCCAGCCGATGTTCTCACCGCCCCACGAGTACTGCAGGCCGTTCAGGTCGTACCAGTGGTAGACCTGGTAGCCGGTGCCCTTGATGGTGTGATCGAAGTAGTCCCGATCAACCTGGTCCTTGCTGCGCCATCGGGCCAGGCTCACCAGCGTGCTGTGCTGCTGCACGGCCCTGCGGCCGTTGTTGACGCGCGCGCCGTTCATGAGCTGGAAGAGGGTCGCCTCGGCCGCTCCCTGGTTCCACCCCGTGGCCTGCTGCGGCGTGGATGCCAGCAGGGCCGCGGCCATGAGCGCCGTGCCGGCAAGCGCAGTCGCGCGAGCGAGGGTGTGGCGCGGGGATCGGCTTCGATTCACGGTCAACGTGCGGTCCTCCTCCGACCTGGGCACAACCGTAGGCCCGGGATCGCGGGGAGGCACTAGCGCGGTGGTCCCGTCGGCGACCATGACCTGGGGGTGGCTGAGTACTGTGTCCGGCAGGACGATCGACCCCTGCCGTTCGGCCCATCTCGCCCGCCAGTCGTACGATGTGCGCGTGACCGAGATGGGCGACGGCTCCTGGCAAAACGGAATGCCCTACACCGTCCAGTTTCCCGAGGGCGACGGCTCGGCGGCCGCCGACCTCGAGCACCCCGCGCCGCTGCCGCGGGTCGGTGACATCGTCGAGTACATCAACGAGCTCGGCGACAGCCGCCGCTACCGCGTGCGCGAGGTGGTCCACACCCTGCAGACCTCAGCCGGCCACCGTCCACACGTGTCAGAAGGTGGGGCCTCGCCGCAGGCCATCGCCCGCGTCGCGGAGGGCGACCAGCCCGAGCGCCCAGGCGAGGGCGGCGAGCTGCGGGCCGGATTGCCGAAGGTCTTCCTGGAGGCGATCGACTAATCGGTCCGCTGCGCTACATGACTCCCTTGTCCTAGGAACGACCACTCGGGGCAGTTCGCACGCGCGACTCATTGCTGACGGTCATGGGTCGCGCTTGAGATCCGGGCGCATAGGCCGTTCTCATGACGCTCCGGTCATCTCCAAAAGAGAGACTCTCGCGTATATTGACAACCATCGATATACTCGAAGAGTGAAGGACACAACCGACCAGGATGTAAGGCTGCTCCAGGCGATGGCGGACCCCGTCCGGCTCTCCATCGTCAGGTAGCTGGTGTCCTGCGCCGATGCCGTCTGTGCCTGCGACTTCACGGAGTGCTGCACCGTCAGCCAGCCCACTGTCAGCCACCACCTGAAGGTGCTGCGGGAGGCCGGCGTGGTCACTACCGAGCGCAAGGGCACCTACATCTACTACGAGCTTGCACCCGACTTCGCTCGACGCTGGGCCGATCTCAGCGCCAGCCTGGCGGGGCTCGTGGCAATCGCCTGACACCCGAGCTGGAGAATCCGATGAGCCTGCCGACCGACACGATCCATGACGAAGTCCGCGAGCGCTACGCCCATTCCGCCCGCGCCGTCCTCAGCGATAACGCGGCCGCATGCTGTGTCGAGGCGGGCATCGGGGCGGAGCTGTACAGCTCGCTCGAGCGCGACTCCCTGCCCGATACCGCCGTCCTCGCTTCGCTGGGCTGCGGCAATCCCACCGCCGTCGCCGAGCTGCGAGAGGGCGAGCGCGTGCTCGACCTGGGCTCGGGTGGCGGAATCGACGTCCTGCTGTCCGCCAAGCGCGTCGGCCCGAGCGGCCGCGCCATCGGCCTGGACATGACCGACGAGATGCTGGCGCTGGCCCAGAAGAACGCCGCCGAGGCTGGAGCAACCAACGTCGAGTTCCTCAAGGGCCATATCGAGGCGATCCCCCTTCCGGCCGACTCGGTCGACGTGGTGATCAGCAACTGCGTCATCAACCTCGCCGCGGACAAGCCGGCCGTCTTCCGTGAGATCGCGCGCGTGCTGAGGCCGGGCGGCCGCATGGGCGTGAGCGACATCGTTGCAGAGGACTCACTGACCACCGAGCAGCGCGCCGAGCGCGGCTCGTATGTCGGCTGCATCGCCGGAGCGCTGTCCTTTGAGGAGT
>DASSCW010000300.1:0-7893 GCA_035697465.1 Candidatus Limnocylindria bacterium
CAGCATCCGTTCCTGGCGTTCCGGAGCCTGCGGGCCGGGAATGGCTGGCGTCGGGCCGATGCCACCGACTCCCTCGGCGACGACGACCACGCCGCACTGGATGCCCTGATGGGCTGGGCGGTCGGGTTTCGACGGCTGGACCGATTCCTCGACGCGCACGACCGTGCGCTGGCCCGGCTCGAGACCCTCCGCGTGCCCGACGCGCCCGTCGAGCTCGTCACCGTGCATGGCGCCAAGGGACGGGAGTGGCAATCCGTGGTGGTGCTCGGCATGGAAGAAGAGCGCTTCCCGAACCGCCGCGCGCTGGTCGATGCGGCAGATCCCGCACGGGCGCTCGAGGAGGAGCGACGGCTCGCCTACGTGGCGCTCACCCGTGCCACGCGGCGGCTCATCCTGGCCTTCGACCCCGCGCGACCGTCCCGCTTCCTGGCCGAGATGGGCCTCGCGCTGCCGTGAAGGCTAGAGGCCGACCTCCGGCGCAACCACGGTCAGGTAGCGGACCATTTTGGCGACGTGCTCGTCGAACTCGAGCCCGAGCTCCTCCGCGCCGGCCAGCAGCATGTCGCGCGGCACCGCCCGGGCGAAGGCCTTGTCCTTCATCCGCTTGCGGACATGGACTGGCTCAACGTCGGCCAGCTTTCGAGTGGGACGCATGAGCGCCACCGCCACCAGGAAGCCTGCCAGCTCGTCGCAGGCATAGACGAGGTGGTCCAGCCGGGTCTCACGCGCAATCCCGAGGGCGTCGTTGTGGCGCCGCACGGCATCCACCACCTCGCCGGGGTAGCCGCGACGTGCCAGCTCATCGGCGCCGATCGCGCCGTGCGTCGACGCGTCCGGATACCGCTCGTAGTCGAGGTCGTGGAGCAGGCCCGCGATGCCCCAGCGCTCGACGGTCGCTGGGTCGTGCCCATCGGCCTCCGCGTAGCCACGCACGCCGGCCTCGACCAGCAGCCCGTGCTTGCGGAGCGACGGATTCGCATTCCACTCGTGGAGGAGCGCCAGCGCGTCCTCACGCGTGGGCTCGCTCACGTGCGACGGGCTCGCAGCATCTCCAGGGCGCCGGCGCCGACGACGATGGCAACGCCCAACAGGATCAGCGGCAGGTTGCCGCCCCCAAGCAGGCCAAGCACCAGGACGATCATGCCGATGATCACCAGGACTCCGCTGGCAAGCGTCCTGTTCATGCGCCCCGTATGCCCTCCGTAATCTGTTCGCCGCTCAGGGAGCGAATGATAGGAGGCCCGGCAAGGCCCGCTCAGGCCGGGACGGCGTCCCTCGTTCTGGCGCGCGGCGCCGGCTCGGCGCGGCCGGCGTCCAGGACACGGCGCAGGTAACGGCCGGTGTGCGAGGCCGCGGTGCGGGCGACCTGCTCCGGCGTTCCGCTGGCCACCAGCTCACCACCGGCATCCCCGCCCTCCGGCCCCAGGTCCACGACCCAGTCCGCGCTCTTGATGACGTCCAGGTTGTGCTCGATCACCACGACCGTGTTCCCGGCATCGGCGAGGCGACCGAGCACCTCCAGCAGGCGCGCCACGTCGTCGAAGTGGAGGCCGGTGGTCGGCTCGTCGAGGATGTAGAACGTCTTGCCGGTCGCCCGCTTCGACAGCTCGGTGGCCAGCTTCACGCGCTGCGCTTCGCCGCCGGACAGGGTGGTCGCCGGCTGGCCGAGATGGATGTAGCCCATGCCCACGTCATGCAGCGTCTGGAGCTTGGTGCGGATGCTGGGCACGGCGCTGAAGAACTCCAGTGCTTCGTCGACGGTCATCTCCAGAATCTCGGCGACGTTTCGGCCCTTGTAGTGGATCTCGAGCGTCTCGCGGTTGTAGCGCTTGCCCTTGCAGACCTCGCACTGGACGTAGACATCGGGCAGGAAGTGCATCTCGATCTGCACGATCCCCGCTCCCTCGCAGGCCTCGCAGCGGCCGCCCTTGACGTTGAAGCTGAACCGTCCCGGGCGATAGCCGCGCAACCGGGCCTCGGGCACGGCGGCCAGCAGCTCGCGCAACGGTCCCCACAGGCCGGTATAGGTGGCCGGGTTCGAGCGTGGCGTTCGCCCGATGGGCGACTGGTCGATCTCGATCACCTTATCGATCAGGTCGATCCCCTCGATGGCCCGATGCTTCCCGGGTCGCTCGCGCGCACCCCAGATCCGGGCAGCCAGTGCCGGGTACAGGATCTGCGTCACCAGGCTGGACTTGCCGGAGCCGCTCACCCCGGTGACGGCCACGAACCGCCCCAGCGGGAAGGCGACGTCGATGTCGCGCAGGTTGTTCTCCGCGGCGCCACGCACCGTCAGGAACTGGCCGCTCCCCTTCCGGCGCCGGCGCGGCACGACCACGAAGCTGTCGCCGCGCAGGTAGGCGGCGGTGATCGAGCGCTTGCTCTGCATCAGTTCGTCGAGCGGCCCCGAGTGGATCAGCTCGCCGCCGTGCTCTCCCGCCCCCGGGCCGATGTCGATCACCCAGTCGGCGGAGCGGATCGTCTCCTCGTCGTGCTCCACCACGATCAACGTGTTGCCGAGGTCGCGCAGCCGGACGAGCGTGGCGATGAGGCGGTCGTTGTCGCGCTGGTGCAGCCCGATCGAGGGCTCGTCCAGGATGTAGAGCACGCCCATCAGGCTTGAGCCGATCTGCGTCGCCAGCCGGATGCGCTGCGCCTCGCCACCCGACAGCGTGCCGCTTGCCCGGTCCAGGGTCAGGTAGTCGAGCCCGACGTCCACCAGGAAGTGCAGCCGCGCGCGAATCTCCTTCAGGACCTGCCGCGCGATCTGGTTCTCGCGCTCCGTCAGGCGTTCCGGCAGCGAGCTGTACCACTCCAGCGCGTTCGTGACCGACAGGCGAGTCGTTTCGATGATGTTCCGGGTGCCGACGGTGACCGAGAGAGACTCGGGGCGCAGCCGCATGCCGCCGCAGGTGGGGCACGGCTTGTTGGTCATGAACCGCTCGATCTCCGCCTTGACCGATTCGGAGCCTGTCTCCCGGTAGCGGCGCTGCAGGTTCGGGACGATGCCCTCGAACGTGGTCCGGAACGTGTGGGTGTTGCCGTTGCGGGCCTTGTACTTGACCTCGACCCGCTCGCCCTTGTTGCCGAACAGCAGGATCTTTCGGGCGGCCTCGGACAGCCGCGCAATGGGCACATCGGTCCGGAAGCCGTAGTGCTCCGCCACCGCGTCCAGGATCTTGGCGAACCAGGACTCAGAGGTCGCCATCCGCCGCCAGGGGATGATTGCGCCCTCGTCCAGGCTGAGCTCTGGGTTGGGCAGGACGAGGTCCGCGTCGATTTCGAGCCGCGAGCCGAGACCGGTGCAGTCCGGGCAGGCTCCGTGCGGCGAGTTGAAGCTGAAGTTGCGCGGAGCCGGCTCCTCGAACGAGCCTCCATGTTCCGGGCAGGCGTACCGCTCGCTGAAGAGCTTGTCCTGGGACTTTTTCGGCGCATCGGGCAGGTTCAGCACGAGCGTGCCATCCGACAGGCGCAACGCGGTCTCGATCGAGTCGGCCATGCGGCTGGCATCCGGCCGGTCGGTGCCATCGTCATCGGTCCGGCGCACGACCAGGCGGTCGACCACGACCTCGATGCTGTGCTTGTACTTCTTGTCGAGGCTGATCTCTTCGTCCAGGTCGTGCAGCTCGCCGTCCACCCGCGCGCGGACGAAGCCGGCCTGCTTTGCGCCGGCCAGCAGCTTCTCGTGCTCGCCCTTCCGGTCGCGGACGAGCGGCGCCAGCAGCATGATCCGCGTGCCGTCCGGCAGGTCGTAGAGCTGATCGACGATCTGCTCCACCGTCTGGCGGGTGATCTCGCGACCACAGATCGGGCAGTGCATGCGGCCGATCCGGGCGAACAGCAGGCGCAGGTAGTCGTAGATCTCGGTGACCGTGCCGACCGTCGAGCGCGGATTCCGGCTGGCGCCCTTCTGGTCGATGCTGATGGCCGGGCTGAGGCCATCGATCTGGTCGACGTCCGGCTTCTCCATCTGGCCCAGGAACTGGCGTGCGTAAGCGCTCAACGATTCGACATAGCGACGCTGCCCCTCCGCGTAGATGGTGTCGAAGGCAAGGCTCGACTTGCCGCTTCCCGACAGTCCGGTGATCACGATCAACCGGTCGCGCGGCATCTCCACGTCAAGGTTCTTGAGGTTGTGCTCGCGCGCGCCGCGCACGATGATCCGATCCGAGGGCATCGCCTCGATGATATCAGACGGATGCGAACGCCCGTTCGATTTCAGGAGGTGAGGTGAGGCAGACATTCGGGATCACGATGATGCCCCGAATACCTGACACCACACGACATGAATACGGCTTGTCGTTCCCGATTGGCGTACTTGGGTCGCGATATGCGAATCCCCGCCGCGTTACGTGGGTTTCAGGCGCTCAACGCGTGCCCGTGGAGCGTCGCTCGCGCTCAGCCTGTCCCGGACCTCGGCCCTGGAAGCGCATAACGCTACGTGCATGCGCAGGTCGTGGGTCGAGCGGACGCGACTTGCGGAATGTGCCGCTCCATTCGCAAATCGCCGATTCGCGGCAGCGACAGGTCGAGCAGCGGACCGATCTAGATCGCGGGCTCCCCCACCGGCGTCTGGTCGCCCCCGCGCGAGGTGGTGAGCCACTGGACGAGCACGCCGACCACGCCCAGTGCGAGCCAGACGGCCAGCAGCAACGGCGACCCGTCGATCACGACGTCGACCGTCCCATTCCGCAGCTGGCTCGGCTCGATGCGGTTGACCAGGACCAGCACGCCGCCGATCAGTGCGCTCGACCCCCAGAACGCCGTGACCACGATGACGACGCCGATCGGCACCCGCAGCAGCAGGGCGATCAGGGCGAACACCACGGCCACGACGATGCCCGCCACGACAGCGGCGGTGGCCTCCATTCCAAGGCCTTGAGCTGCGCCGAAGCCGATGGCATAGCCCAGTCCCGCTATCGTGAGCGCCACCGAGACGTACCACCACACGAACGCGATGGTGGCGACCACCACGCCCACCACGATCGCCACCACCCAGGACAGCGGCGAACCAAGGTATGGCTGGTCGAACAGGGTGGCGGCCAGCTGGGCGCCGAGGCCGAGCCCGACCAGGAATCCCAGGATCGGGAGGACGAGCCGGAAGACGACGTACCCCGCCAGGCAGGCCACCAGACCGATCAGGACCGCCAGGACACCGATCGCGGCTTCATTCATGCGGTCTCATGCATGCAATCGGCAGGCCACCCGGCGAGCAATGCTTGCCTCAGGAAGAGGCCCGCTGAGCGCTTATGAGCTCCTGGTACCACCGACCGCTGCCCTTCACGGTGCGGCGCTGGTTCGCGTAGTCGACGTGGACGATGCCGAATCTCTGTCGGTACCCCTCGGCCCACTCGAAGTTGTCGAGCAGCGACCAGGCGTAGAGGGCGGTCACCGGGATCCCGTCCTCGATGGCTCCTGCCATCACCTCCACGTGATCGGCCAGGAACCGGGTGCGCGCGGGGTCACCAACCGCTCCCCCCTCGGGGCTCGGCGGATCCGGAAACGCGGCGCCGACCTCGGTGATCATGATCTCGGCCGGCTTGTAGTCGCGATCGAGCCAGCCGAGAACCTGGCCGAGGCCCGGTGGGTAGACCTCCCAACCCATGGTCGTTCGCTCGACGCCCGGCGCGCGGACGTGGGTGTAGCCGAACGGGGCGGCGGAATCGGCGGCGATCTGCTCATGGGTGTAGTAGTTCAGGCCCAGGAAGTCCAGCTGGCCGCCGAAGCCCTCCGCCGTGACGTCAAGCTCCGCGGGCAGGTGCCCCGCTTCCCGATGCGCGCGCACCGCGATCTCCGGATAGGCGCGACCGAAGAATGGATCGCTGAACCAGCGCTGGTTGATGGCCAGGTGCTTCGTCGCGGCCTCCCGGTTGGCCTCCGTGTCGGTGGCCGGATCGACGCAGTTGAGGTTCAACGCCACTCCCACCTGCGCGCCGGGCACCATGATGCGGATGCGATCTGCGCCGACCGCGTGCGCGCGAATGGCGTTATCCGCGACACGCAGGCCGGTCGCCCAGTCGTCGAGGCCCGGCGCGTGGCGTCCGTTGGCGTGACCGGTGAAGGAGAAGACCTGCGGCTCGTTCAGCGTGAGCCATCGGGTCACCCGGTCCCCCAGCCGCTCGGCCACCCGCTCGGCGTACTCGCCGAACCAGTCCACAACCGACGGATTGGTCCAGCCGCCACGGTCAAACAGCGCCTGCGGCAGGTCCCAGTGGTAGAGCGTCACCATCGGCGCGATGCCCTTCGCCAGCAGCCCATCAACCAGGCGGTCGTAGAAGTCCAGCCCCGGTTGGTTCACGGTCCCGGTGCCCACGGGCAGCACGCGCGACCAGCTGACGCTGAATCGGTACGAGCCGATGCCGAGCTCTCGCATCAGCTCGACGTCATCGGCCCAGCGGTGATAGTGGTCGCAGGCGACGTCCCCCGTCTCGCCATTCGCCGTCCGGCCGGGCTCGTGGCTGAAGGTGTCCCAGATCGATGGCCCTCGTCCATCCTCGTCCGCTGCGCCCTCGATCTGGTACGCCGAAGACGCAACTCCGAAGACGAAGCCGGGGGAAAGGCGACGGGCCAGCGCCTCGGTGGCCGCTGAGCGATTCATGGCCGCAGCATACGGCCCGAGGCACCGGTCACTGCCGGTTATCGCACCAGGCCGTCGTAATCGGTCACGACGAACGTGTCGCGGCAATAGCTGCGCAGCGACACGACACAGTCCGCCGCCGCGGGGTCGTCGAAATGGCCCACGAAGACCAGCTGCTCGAGGCGCAGGTTCGGCCCGCCGGGTTCTGAGCGAGACGGGAACGGCTGCCCGGTCGACGCCGACAGCCGAAGCCCATCTGCCTCGAGCTCCGCCTGCGAGACGGACAGTGCCGGCTGAGCCCGCATCAGAACGCGCAGCGGACAGCGCAGCTCGAGCCACGGCACCGATATCGCGGGCGGGCCTACGGGTTCGCGGCAGTCGCCGTCCAGGGAGGCGTACCAGCCCACGACGCGCAGCTCCTGGTCGCCGAAGCGATCCGCCGGCGATCCCTCGGCCAGCGCCTCCTCGACCGTCAGCCGCAGCAGCTCCTCGCGCGGCTCGCCCAGCGATCCAACCAGCAGGAACGTGAAGACCACGGCACCGAGCAGCACCAGCAGCGCGACACCGATCCGCAGCTCACGGATCAAGCCGACGGCTCCATGGTCTGCCACCGTTCCTTCAGCAGCTCGATCGCCTGCCGCCACAACCGCGCCCGGCCAGGGTCGTTCAGCCAGGTCGAGGCGCCGGACGGGTGCGGCAGGGCAAGGACCGATGCGCCCGAGGCCAGCTCCCAGTTCAGCTCCCGGCCCACGAGATCGTCCAGACGCGCGGACGGCCCGAACGCGTGCCGGTGGGCAAGACCTCCGACCAGGAGAACCAGCTCGGGACGCAGGAGCCGCACCTCCTCTTCGAGGATCGGCCCCCAGGTGGCGATCTCGGCGCGCGACGGCGGCGAGTCGACCGATGAGCCCGGCCGGCGGCCCGGATAGCACTTGCCGACCGAGGTGACGTACCACCGGCTGCGGAAGTCTTCCAGCGTCACGCCGGCAAGCGCCAGCCAGCCGGCCAGCCGCCGGCCCGCATCGTGCGCGAACGGGACACCGGTGGCGATCTCGCGCCAACCCGGCGCCTGTCCGATCAGCATTGCGCGCTCCGTGCCGTCTCCCGAGAGGACCGGGCGAGCCCCGTCCGCGCAGAGTGGCATGCGGTCCTGGAGCGAACGGAGTGGCGTGCCCGGAGCGGCGCGGCGCGGCTCGAGGAGCGGCCAGTCGCCGGTGTGGCGGATCCGCTTGGGCGCGTCCAGCGTCAGCCCGAGCTCCCGCGCAACTCTGCGGCGAGGCGCAGGTCGTCGGCGATCGCCAGGCGAAGTGCGCGCC
>DASSCW010000301.1:0-5328 GCA_035697465.1 Candidatus Limnocylindria bacterium
CTCGAGCCGCGCTGGCGTTGCGCTCCGCAGCCGCTCGAGGCCAGAGGCGAGGTCAGTCATTCTGCTGCGTGGTGCGCGAGTTCGACTTCAGCGGTCTCACCTGCTGATCATGGGCGAAAAACGAACGACCCCGCTCCGAAACGGAGCAGGGCCGAGGTACCGGCGTCAGACGACGCCGGCTAGCCGGTAAACGAGGACTTGGCGGTGGCGACGATCGCGGCGAAGGCCGCTGGCTCACGGACGGCCAGGTCGGCCAGCACCTTGCGGTCGACCTCGACCCCAGCCGACTTCAGGCCGGCGATGAACTTCCCGTAGGGCAGGCCGTGCTGGCGGGACGCGGCGTTGATGCGCTCGATCCAGAGGCGCCGCATGTCGCGCTTGCGGTTCTTGCGGTCGCGGTAGGCATAGACCAGCGCGTGGAAGAGTGCCTCGCGCGCAGGACGGATCAGCGTGGAGCGCGTGCCGCGACGGCCGGATGCCTGCGCCAGGAGACGCTTGTGACGGCGGTGGGCGGCGACGCCGCGCTTGACTCGGGCCATTCTCTCCGACCTCTACGCGTGCGGCAGCAGCCGGTCGAGCTGCTTTGCATGGGCGGGCGAAGCGACGGCCTTGCCCGCGTAACGGCGCGTGCGGCGGCTCGACTTGATCTCCAGGTGGTGGCCGCGCCACGCCTTTGGCCGGACCCACTTGCCGGATCCAGTCTTCTTGAAGCGCTTTGCGGTTCCCTTGTGGGTCTTGATCTTCGGCACTGCTATCCCTGTTCTGCTGGCTGCTGCACTTCGTCTGCCGCGGGCGGCTCGACCGTCGCGGTCGGGGCCTTGCCTTTGGCGGCGATCGCATCGCCGATCGTCTCTCCGCCATTCGGCGGCGTTGCGGGCTGCGGTGCCGGCCCATCGGCCGTGGCCTCGCCCACATCGGTCTTCTTTTCGGGCCGCTTCTCGAGCGGCGCCATGACGATGTACATGTTGCGGCCCTCGAGGAGCGGCGGTCGCTCGACGGTGCCGTGCTCGGTGAGAAGCTCTGAAGCCCGGTCGAGGAGGTCACGCCCCAGGTTGGCGTGGCTCATCTCACGACCTCGGAACTGGACCGTCACCTTGACTCGGTCGCCCTCGTCCAGGAACTGTCCTGCCCGGCGGAGCTTGGTCCGGAGATCGTTGACATCGATCTTGACCCGAAGCCTGATCTCCTTGAAGGTCTGCGACTTCTGCTTCTTCTTGGCTTCGCGCTCTTTCTTCTGCAGCTCGTACTTGTACTGGCCGTAGTCGAGGATCCGGCACACCGGGGGGACCGCGGTGGGCGCCACCTCTACGAGGTCGAGCCCCTTCTCCTGCGCAAGCGCGAGAGCCTGGAAGGTCTGCATCACGCCAAGCTGCTGGTTCTCATCGTCGATGACCCGTACCTCGCGGATCCGAATCATCTCGTTGATTCGCAGGTCCCTTGCTATGGTGCAGTTTCTCCTTCAACAACGAGGCCACCAGCCGATACCGACAGGTGGCCGACATCCGTTAACAACGCCGCAGGATCTTACCCGGATTGGGGCACCCGGTCAACGAACGGACCGGCGCGGCGACCGGTCCCCGGACACACAAGAGGACCGCCACGCAACCGTGACGGTCCTCAGTATCAAGCGTGGGCTGGAAAGGCAGCCCCTGCTCTGGTTACGCCCAGCGATGGCCCATCCGGACGACGAGATCCATCGGAGAGCGCATAGCGGTCGGGGCGGGCAGGTGGTTCATGATCAGTTCCACCGCATGCCAGCCGCGAGGCTGAGGGCCATAGACGCCAGGATCGCCACGGCCATGGTGAGTCGCGTCAGCTTGTCTTTCACGCTTTTGTCACCTCGATCGAGAATCGAGGATCTGAACCGGCAACCGGGCGGCCTCGCTGCTCTCTGTAGTGGCGAGGTCCCTGGCTTTGCGTCCCCGTCTCGCGACGGGTTTGCCCTGGACGGATGATCCACGGGGGCGTCCTTCGCCCTCGCTGCGCACGCTATGGTTGCGCGGGTTCCGGCACTAGGACCCCGTGGTACTGGGGCGGGCGTACGTTCGGGGGAGGTTCCCGTCCGCACCACCCCGCATGGCGGCCACGATCACGATGAGGACCCCCACGCCGATCAGCACGTCACCCACGCTGAAGACGTTGGCGAAGGGCAAGAACGGCGGAAGGGCGAAGATGTCGGTCAGGGGCGCCAGGGCCGGCGACTCCACCACGGCGCTGTTCGAGTAACCGGCGTTGACCGTCTTGCCCAGGAAGGCCATTGCCTCGGGTGACGCCGGCATCTGCCCGCCGTTGGCGGTGATCGCTGCAAGGTTGCTCAGGGCGCCTACGGCCACCAATGCCAGCCCTGGGATGGCGAGGTTGCGGATGACGACCAGGAGCACCAGCGCGGTGGAGCCGATGTAGATCGGCGTGCCCAGCGCGCCAACGCGCTCCGCCACGGGTCCGAAGAAGAGCACGACCTGCACCAGCAGACCGAGGATGGCCAGAGCTGCCCAGCTGACGCGGATCCGGCCCAGGCTCTCGAGGCTGCCGCCAATGACCTTGCCGATGATCACGCCCATGCCGAGCGCGTACAGCATGAACATCAGTCGGCCCCGCTGACCGCCGGCTGGCCGGCCAGCAGCTGCCCGGCACGAACGGCGAGGCGCTCCAGCGGCGCGGGTCGCGCGAAGTAGTAGCCCTGCCCGAGCTCGCAGCCCATCTGCCGCAGGCGCCCGAGCTGGGCCTCGTCCTCGACGCCCTCAGCCACGACATGCAGTCCCAGCTGCTGGCCGAGAGCCAGGATCGCGCCGGCGAACGCCCAACCCTGGTTGTCCTCCGCGGCAGGACCGATGAAGTCCTTGGCAATCTTCAGCACGTCAACCGGGAAGCGGCGCAGGTAGGTCAGCGACGAGTAGCCGGTGCCGAAGTCATCGATCGCGATCCGAACGCCCCGCTTCCGGAGCTCCGTCAGCTTCTCGATGGTGGCCTGCGTGTCGCGGAACATCGCGGACTCGGTGATCTCGAGGACGAGCCGCTCGGCGGGGAGCATTGAGACGCTGAGCGCCCGCTCGACCTCGCCGAGGAAGTCGGCCTGCTGCAGCTGCACGGCGGAGACGTTGACGCTCACGAAGACTTCGGGCCCATGCCAACGCTGGACCTCGGTGGCGGCGTTCTCGAGCACGTACCTCCCCAGCGGCAGGATGGAGCCTGACTCCTCCGCGAGGGAGATGAAGGCATCAGGCTCGACCAGGCCGCGTGTGGGGTGCTGCCACCGCACCAGCGCCTCGATGCCGACAGGCTCCAGCGTTTTCAGATTCACGATCGGTTGGTAGAGCACCATCAGCTCGCTGCGACCGATGCCCTTGGCCAGCTCGGTGCTCAGCTCACGCCGCGCCACGATTGCGGCATGCATGGTCGGGTCGAAGACCGCGAATCGCCGCCGTCCGGACGCCTTGGCGGTGTACATGGCGACGTCCGCGTTGCCGAGCAGCTCGCTGGCCGACTGCTCCGGGCCGCGGCTCATGGCGATGCCGATGCTGACTCCCACGACCACGTCGTGCCCGCGCACCACGTAGGCGGCGGACAGCTCCTCGATCAGGCGATCCGCCAGGACCAGTGCGTGATTGAGGGCATCCTGGTCGTCCACCAGGATTCCGAACTCGTCGCCGCCCAGGCGCGCCGCAAGGTCGTCCTGCCTGACGCACTGGCGCAGCCGCTCGGTGACCATGACCAGCAGCTCGTCGCCGGCGGCGTGCCCCATCGTGTCGTTGACGTTCTTGAAGTCGTCCAGGTCGAGTAGAAGGATCACCGGACGATCCCCGGTGGATTGCTGGCTGACGATGCGCGCGGTGGCGGTCTCGATGAACTGGAGCCGGTTCGGCATGTCGGTGAGCGGGTCGTGGTAGGCCTGGTAGCGGAGCTGCTCCTTCAGGCGGGACAGCTCGGCCAGCGACTGCTCCAGCTGGCCGTTCTCCAGCGCCACACCGGCCTGGTTGGCCAGCGTCTCCAGGAGTCGAACGTCGTCCGGACCGAACTCGGTGCCTTCGGTGAGGCGATTCGCGATCGTGAAGAGGCCGATGACCCCCGCCTCCCCCACCAGCGGGGCCACCATCGCCTGGCGGATCGGTATCTGACGGCCCCCTGGGGTCCTGGGTAGGACCACGAGCCCGGCGCGCCGCTCGCCGATGAGCGCCTCGAGCGATGGGTGGATTTCCATCTGGCCGATCGGGACGATCGTCTCAGATTCGGCATCCTGGATCGATGACGTGCGCACCGCGCGGGACTCGTCGCCACCGGACTTGAGGACGATCTCCGCCAGCTCGGCGCGGAACATGGAGCGTGCGTGGTCGAGGAGCGCCACCAGTGCCACGTCCAGCTCCGGCGAGTGCTGCAGGATGCGGCTCGATTGGTAGATCATCTCCAACCGCTCATGCTTCTCGCGTTCTGAGACCCAGGCGCCATACGCGAGGAAGAGCACCACGATCGGGATCGCCAGCAGCCAGATGGCCGTGGGTGCGAACCAGAGGACCGTGACCGCCAGGAGCGCAATGCTGGTGTTGGCCACCGCCACCAGCGCGCCGAACTGCAGCATGTCCGGCAGCTTCTTGAACTGCGGGGCTCCGCCCGACAGCGTGATCGCCGTCGCGATGCTGACCGCCGCGACCACGGCCGCGACCAGGGTGGCGGTGAACGCGGCGACGTATTCGCGCAGGCCCGGCGCGCCCACCGCGTCCTCGATCGCGCGGAAGACGCCGATCGTCACCACCGCCAGCAGCAAGTAGTTGGCGAGGTTGAAGCCGAGCTTCACCGGGGATTGCCGCGAGCTGATCAGCAGGGCGGCCGCGGCCCCGAGCGTCATGGCGATCAGGTACTCGCTCGGGCCGAGGAAGAAGAGCCCGATGACAGCCGGCACCTCGGTCAGTGAGAACGCGTGGGACTCGCGGCGGAAGTGGACCTCGATGACCTTGATGTCGGCCAGCGCGAAGCCGGCGGCGATGATCCACCACGGGATCTGGAACGGCACGGCGAGCGGTGGCTCGTTCCCGATCAGCACCAGGTACAGGACCGCGGCCAAGATCGCCAGCGACACCGAGAAGAGCCAGACGCGGATTGCCGGGCTCACTGTTCGTCCCCGACTCATCCGAAAACGGGGCGCAGCTCGGGTTGGAATTGACGGCACAAGGTCGTCATTCGGGGACACCCTGCGATGGTCGCCGCTGGGAGCATATGGCGCCGCCCACCGTTGGTACTGCGGCGGCATGGTACCGGGTCCCCGAATCGGGTCCTTCGGCGCATGACGTCAGGCTGGGGCTTCAGTCCGGATAGGCGTAGAAGACCGCTACCTGT
>DASSCW010000302.1:0-9493 GCA_035697465.1 Candidatus Limnocylindria bacterium
GGGGCGGCGGCGGCATCGGGCCAGACCGAGATCGTGGACGACGTGAACGCCGATCCTCGCTATCTCGCCTGCTTCGCCAGCACGCGGTCGGAGATCGTCGTCCCGATCTTCGCCGAGGGCCACGTGATCGGCGAGATCGACATCGACGGATCCGACATCGCCGCTTACGACGAGACGGACGCGCGCTTCCTGGAGGAGGTCGCCGCCCTCCTCGCCCCGCTACGACCGCGAGTGGACGTCAGCGGCGTCGCGTAACCGACGGCGTACTGCCAGCGATGGCCGACCCTGACGCCCGTCCCGCCACCAGCCCCGGCCGATTCGAGGAGATCTACGACGCACAGGTCGTGCCGATCTATCGGTTCATCTATGCGCGTGTCGGAAACCGACCCGATGCCGAGGACCTTACCGCCCAGGTATTCATGCGCGCGGTCGAGCAGCTCGACACGACGCGTGACAGCGGGCAGATCGTGAGCTGGTTGTACCGCGTCAGCCAGAACGCCATCGCCGATTACTGGCGCGCCTTCTACCGCCTGCCGGTGATCGGCACCGAGCAGGTCGCGCCCGGCTGGGAGCCCGCGCAGCCGGACGAGCCGCGCGAGCGACCCGGGGATACGGCCGCGGCCGTATCGCGTGTGCGGCGGGTGCTGGAGCGGCTCCCACAGCGCTACGCGACGGTCCTTGAACTCCGCTTCCTGCAGCGCATGACCGTGGCCGAGACGGCGCAGGAGATGGGAATCAGCCACGGCAACGCCAAGATTCTCCAGTACCGTGCGCTGCGTAAGGCGGCCATGCTGGGAGACCCCGATGCCTGACGACGAGCTGCAGCCACGCGCGGAGCGGTTCGACCGCTACCTGGACGCGCTGCTCGTGGGTGGACGGCCATCGCCTGACGACGTCGGTGATCGGGACGAGGCAGAGATGGCTCGCCTCGCCGCCGAGCTGTCAGCGGCGGCCGATCCTGACGAGGGCGGGCCCGATCCAGCCTTCCTCGACCAGCTGCGGCTCCGCATGCGACAAGCCGACCAGGGCATCGAATCGGTCCAGGCGCCATTGCCGGTTCGATCCGGACTGGCTGGCCCGCGGTCGCGCGTGCGCGTCACCCGCCGCCAGCTGCTGCAGGCCGGGATCGTCGGCGCGGCCGGGATCGCGGCGGGAGCGGCAGGCGCGATGATCCTGCGGCCGCAGGACGGCGGCCGCGACTGGATCTGGGACGACGGCACGCCGCTCGTCTCGCGAGACGCCGTCTGGCTGGCCGTCGCGCGGGTGAACGACGTGCCCGAAGGGTCGGCGGTGCGCTTCAGCACGCCTGCCTTCGACGGGTACGTCGTGAACGACGGAGGCACCATCCGCGCGCTCAGCTCGGTCTGCACGCACATGGGCTGCACGCTCCAGTTCCGGCCCGAGTGGAGCGACCTACGCTGCCCGTGCCACAGCGCCAGCTTCGACCTGAAGGGTGAGCTCGCGAACGGGCGCACGCGCTGGCGCCAGACGGGCGGCTACCGCGGTGACGAGCGTGCCTATCCGATTGAGCTGCCCGACCTGGTCCGGCCGCGCATCCGGATCGAGGGTGACCAGGTCATGGTCCTGACCGCGAACATCTAGCGGCTAGCCGCCGTTGAGCGCCTCCAGCAGGTAGGCGATGAGATATGGCGTGGCCAGGGCGGCAAGCACCGCCGCCAGGGCGATCCCGATGTAGGCGAAGAATCGCAGGTCAGGCGGATGCTGCCGTTCCGGCGGCGGCTCGGTGCGATGCGGAAGGTCCCGCGGCCGGCGTGGCCGCTGGTGCTGGTAGGGGTGCGGGCGGAGTTCAGGCACGCGCCGCTACGACTCCTTGCCGATGCTGTCGACCAGGGCGCGCAGGCGCCTGCGCCGCTCGTCGCGGTCCGCCGCGTAACGGCGAATCGCCTCGAAGATGTGCTCCGGCCCCAGGTGAGCCTCGTCCATCACCTCGTCGACCGTCCCACCGGTCCGCCATCGGTCATCCCAGTCCGATGAGAGTGAGTACTCGCGCGCCAGCGGCCCGTCCACCCAGTCGCGCATGAGCTTGAAGGCCCGATTGGTGATGGCCATCGCATCCCAGCGGTCCGCCTCGGAACGGAGGCGTTCCCGATAGTCGTCCGGCTGCATCGCAAACAGCTGCGGGCTGATGGCAGCCACGATGCGCACGTTGATGCCCGCCTCGTCCAACCGCGGCAGGATCTTGACCACGTTCGCGGTCGTGACCGTGCCCTGCACGTAGACGGTCCCCGCCGATGGCGTGTCGAGCGACGCGTGGCGCATCACGTATGCGCCGCGGGCGGCATCCAGGTGAGAGTCCATCCCCAGCGCGACCCGATCCGGGATGTCGACCGTCGGCCGCGTGAGGTGCAGCGCCACGATGTGGGCATCCGCGCGCAGGGCGGCGGCCAGCACCACCGGCACCTCGTTGTACTCCCACGGGTGCAGGTCGATGACGTGGCCCTCGGGGAAGAGCTGCGTGACGCCGGTCTCGTAGATCCCGAAGTGGGTGCGCGAGTCTTCGGCCGTCTCCGGTCCCGAGTGGGCTGCCACCCAGATCACCTTGCCGACCTTGAGCTCGCAATCCTGCGCGAGCTGGCTGAAGAGGCGCATCGGTCCGTACTTGAGGTACGAGAAGGAGCCATAGGTCGAGCAGGCGCCCCAGAACCCGTTGAAGGAGGTCATCGGGTCATCGGCAAGGTTGACCGTCGCCAGGCCGACCGTCAGTCCGGCATTGGTGAACTCGGTGATCTGCTGCGGCAGCAGCGTGCCGCGCACGTTGGTGTCGCGGTTGTACCAGCCCCAGCCCGGCAGATCCTCCCAGTCCTTGGCGAACCCAGCGATGTTGGTCGACTCGGCCAGGTCGGCAGAGCAGGCAATCACCAGCGGGCGGTCGTACTCGGCACGTGCCGTGGCATTGACCCAGGCGCCCCAGGCGGCCAGCGCGGCTCGGTTCGGCGCCTTCTCGCCCGGCTGCTTCCACATCGCCGCCGGATAGGCCGATACGTCCGTGAAGCGCGGGTCGTCGAAGATCTCCGCCCCACGGCCGCCCAGGTGGAAGCCGTCCACGCGGTCAGGGACGGAGGCCGCAACCTCCACCAAGCGATCGCTGACGGCGTCAACGACTGCGGTGGCGCGGCGCAGCACGCCCATCGCCACCTCGAAGTTGTGACGCGCCTGGGCATCCAGCTCCGCCTTGTCGCTGGGCGGCGGCTGATCTACGCCGGCGTATTCGACGCCGTGGCGCTCCATGAACTCCTTGCGCACGGCCCAGAACTCGGGTGAGTTCATGGCGTGGGGCGTGCCGTGGCTCTTGTTGTCGTACTTGCCGTAGCCACGGCCCTTGCGCGTCTTGAACCAGGCCATCGACGGCACCTTCCCTGGGTTCGCCCCACGGGCCGCGTCCAGCACCGCGCGCGCGACCGGCGCCCACTCGGATCCTTCCGGCGTGCCGGTCACCCGCCAGCCGTAGGCCTCGAACCAGGATGTGGGCGTGCCGTGGACCACGCTCGAGATCGACGGATCGTCGATCCCGAAGTCGTTCCAGTCGACCAGGAAGACGAGGTTCGACAGGCCGAGGCCCCAGGCGGAGTTGCGCGTCTCGTGCGAGGCTCCGGGCGTCAGGCCGCCCTCGCCCTCGACCACGAAGACCTTGACCTCCTCGGCGCCGGCCAGCTTGAGCGCGACCGCCTCACCCGCGGCAGGCGGCATACCGTGGCCGGAGGGCCCCGTATTGAACTTCAGGAAGAGGGTCTTGCCCTCCATCTCCGCGTGGCCCGGCAGCCCGCCGCGACGCCGCAGCATGAGCAGGTCCTCCCAGGTCAGCGCCCAGCGGCCGTCATCTGGGAACGCGAACTCCGGATCCGGGTCGCGCGCGGCGCGCGCACGCATCACCTCGTTCAGGACGGCCAGCGTGACGTAGACGAGCGGAACGGTATGCCCCGCGGAGAGGACGAAGCGGTCGGCGAAGGGTCGCCACGGGCGACGAATGTCCCAGCGCATGGCCCCCGTCAGGAGGAGCGAGACGAACATGTGCACTTTCGAGCGCGACCCGCCCGGGTGGCCCGATTGGCGGTAGTTCAGCGCGAGGTCGATCGACTCGTCGATGATCTCCTTGATCAGCTCCCAGTCGTCGAAGGAGCCGGCCGCGCGCTCGTACAGCTCGTCGACCAGGTCCGGCCGGGTCGCGGTCATCTGGCCGGCATGGTGGCGGCGCCAACCAGCTCACCCGTGGTGCCCAGCTTCGCCAGCGACTCGCCGATGCGTTCCACCGCCCTGCCGATGTTCTCGCGGCTGTTGGCGTAGCTGAAGCGCAGGTAGCCCTCACCGTGACGACCAAAGGCAGTACCGGCCAGGCCGCAGACCCCGGCGTCGTAGAGCAGGTGGTCGGCGATTTCGGCGGAGGTGCGGCCGAACGACGACATGTTCGGGAACGCGTAGAAGGCGCCGTGCGGCATGACGCAGCGCACGCCGGGGATGCCGTTCAGCCCGTCGACGATCAGCTGTCGCCGCGCGATGAACTCCTCGCGGAAGCGCAACGGCTCGTCCTGGGGCCCGGTCAGCGCCGCGATGGCGCCGGCCTGCGCGAAGGCGTTCGTGCAGCTGACACTGTTGATGACGAGGCGGCTGTACGACGGCAGCAGCCACTCCGGCACCACGCCGTAACCGAGGCGCCAGCCGGTCATCGCGAACGTCTTGCTGAAGCCGTCGAGCGTGATGGTGCGGTCGGCCATGCCGGGGAGGGTCGCGATCGACAGCGGCTCGCCCTCGTATTGCAGCCGGCCGTAGATCTCATCGGCCAGGACCACCAGGTCGTGCTCCGTGGCGATGCGCGCGATCTCACGAATGTCATCGGCGGTCAGGATCGAGCCGGTGGGGTTGTGCGGCGAGTTGATGACGATCATCCGTGTCCGCGGCGTGACCAGTGACTCGACCTCGGCCACGTCCATCCGGAAGTCGTTCTCCTCGCGGAGTGGCGCCGCCACCGCGGTGCCGCCCACGTATCGGGCCATCGACTCATAGATCGGGAAGCCTGGGTTTGGGTAGATGACCTCGTCGCCGTTCTCGATCAGGGCGAGCATGGCGAAGAACATGATCGGCTTCGCGCCCGGCGTGACGACCACTTGGTCGGGCGAGGCCTCGATCCCCTTCCAGCGCTTCAGTTCGGCGACAATCGCCTCGCGGAGCGGCAGGATGCCGGTGGCGGCGGTGTAGTGCGTCAGTCCCTCGTCCAGGACTCCGTGGGCGGCAGCCTCGCTGATGTGCCGGGGCGTGTCGAAGTCCGGCTCTCCGATCTCGAGGTGGATCACGTCGCGGCCGGTAGCTTCGAGGGCACGAGCACGTGCCGCCGCCTCGAAGGCGGTCTCGGTCCCGATCCGCTCCATGCGGCTGGCGAGCTTCACGTGCTGGCGAACCTCTGCTGCAGGTGGGTCGGCCACAGAGTGTACCGATTCAACGGCCGAACGATGGTTCGCGCGTCAACGCCGATCGATCGGGGACGACTTCACCCAAAGGTGGGCGGCGGGGTGAACCGCCGATCCATCGGGGGACACTGTGCGTGAGGGGACATGTCCTCCATCCGCTCATGCATGGGACGCACCGATAGATCGGCAATCTGACACTTGGATCGGCGCCCGAGTGAAGGATTGCCTGATAGATCGGTCTGCCAATCGGGTCATTGCCGTTTGCGGCGCCGGGGTTGCTATACTTTCCGAAGCGACATTTCCCACAGCGATACCAAACGGAGAACCTGTTCCAACATGACGATGCCCGAGACGACGCCACAGCCCGTCCCGCAGGCTCCCCCGGCAGCCTCGCCTGAGCAGCTGGTCACGCTGACCGACGCCGCTGCAGCCAAGGTCGCCGAGCTGCGCTCGCGCGAGGGCAAGGACCAGGCAGCGCTGCGCCTCTTCGTGAAGAGCGGCGGCTGCTCCGGCTTCAGCTACGGACTCGCCTTCGACGATCGCTTCGCGGAGGACGATCGGATCGAGGCGCACGGCGACGTGCGGGTCGTGATCGATGCCTTCAGCGTGCAGCACGTGGAAGGCGCCGAGATCGACTACGTCGACTCCCTGATGGGCTCCGGCTTCGCGATCAACAACCCGAATGCGGTCAGCAGCTGCGCCTGCGGCTCGTCGTTCAACACCGATGGTTCACCCGCCAAGGCGGGCGGCTGCCACTAGGCCACTCCCAGCCCACACTCGAGGCCCCGGTCATGCCGGGGCCTCTTGCATGCCCGCGGCAGCAAGCCACTCGATGAACCGAAAACAACCCACCCAGACTGCCGCGCAGGCGATGGTGAACGGCGTCACCACCACGCCGAAGATCAGACCGAAGGCAGCGACGTAGAACGCGAAGAAGAGGACGACCGGGCCGGCGGTCATCCGTCCAGACCTCCTTCTATACTGCTATGCGGACGGAGCAAGTATTCGACCAATACACGCTACTGCCAATTAGCACGTTATGAGCGGAGGCTCCGGATGGCGGAGACGGCGAGCGTTGAGGACATCAGACGCTCGTTCGCGCGCGCCTGGGGTGAGATTGGTGCGGCGTGGGGCGTGGCCCCGTCGACCGCGATGGTGCAGGGCTACTTCCTCGCCCAGGGCGGCCCGCTCACCGAGCCCGAGGTCCGGCGGGCGCTTGGACTCAGCCACCGGGCCGCCAGTCTGGCGCTGCGGCAG
Source organism: Candidatus Limnocylindria bacterium (assembly GCA_035697465.1). Classification (GTDB taxonomy): domain Bacteria; phylum Chloroflexota; class Limnocylindria; order QHBO01; family QHBO01; genus DASSCW01. The sequence continues at coordinate 6,678 of DASSCW010000302.1, forward strand.
TGCGAGGAGGGGGGCCTCGTCCAGCGTGCCGCGACCACGCGTCGCAGCGGACAGCGGGGGCCCGCCGCGACCGCGTGGGAGGTGGTCGGCGACCATTGGGAGTGGTTCCGCCGGGTGTCGGCGGCGCGCCTCGAACGCGAGACTGACCCCGTCATCCCGGTCATTGAGCGATGCGTTGCCCAGGCGCGCGCCGCGAGCGCCCAGGAAGGCGAAGACCTCGCGCGCCGGTTGGCCCAGCTGCTGGAGTTCGTGCGGCGCTTCGACCGGGGGGTGGACATGTTCGTGCGTGGCGAGCCACAGGCCATCGAGCGGGTCTTCGCAGTGCTGGAGCAGCTGGACTCCACCACCGTGAACAAGCTCTGGCAGCTCATCGACGAACTCGAGCCGGACGAGATGGCCGGTGCCGTCCGCGCACTGGCCAAGCTTCCGCCCAGGGCGGTGCATCGGCTCATCGCCATCGCGGACAGCGCGCCGATGCGTCGGCTGCTGGGCGTGCGCTAAGCCTACTCGCCGGAGCCGTCGTCCTCGAAGACGGAATCTCCTGCCGCGACAGCCATTCCCGCGGACCCGCCGAGGGCCGCGGGAAGCGGTCGGGGCAGGTCCGGCGGCGAGACGTATCGGTCCACCAGGCTGCGCGTGCCGCCAATGCGCAGCTCGTCGAATAGCACGCCGAACCGGCTCCGAAGGTTGGCGCCGATCCGTGCCTGCGCCTCGTCGGGAAGCGTCCACAGCGCCCGCTTGAAGGGGCCCAGCGCCTTCTTACGGGTCTTGTACAGGAACTGGTCCTCGGTTTCGCCGTCGGTGCGCTCACCGGCGCAGTTCTGCGCGCACCACGCCAGCATCTCGTCTCTGAGCTCGCCGGGCAGGCCCGGCTCGTCGTAGAGGATGTTCTGGAAGCCGGTGGCCAGGTGGATCTCCGCGGTGCCGTTGGCCGGGAAGTGGTGGAAGGCATCCTCCGGCAGGGTGCTCGCCCCGTGCTGGACGCAGCCGGACAGCCCGTATTCCTCGCGCGCGACCGTCGACAGCCGCGCCAGCGTGTCGAAGTCGATGTTCACCGGGGCCACCGTCCCGTCCGCCATGCGCACGCCACCGTGGCTGGTGCCGGTCTGGATGCTGACCTTGGTGAGGCCGGGCGTTCCCGATCCATGAAGCGCCCCGTAGTAGCCATCAAGGTACGCGCGCAGCTCCTCCTCGGTTGAGTTGGACTTCCCCACCTCGCCGATCTCACCGCCCACGCCGATCACCACGCCCGGCGGTTGCAGCTCTCGAACGAGGACGGTCAGCTCCACGGTGTTCGCCGCGTTGACGGCCTGCTGGGCGGCGACGGTCGGGTGCGAGAGGTCGACGAGCGTGCTGCTGTCGATGTCGATGTTGAGGAATGAAGCCTCGACCGCCTCCCGCGTGAGGTCCTTCAGCCCGGCCATCTCGCCATCGGGGTCGTCCCGCCACTTCGTGGCGTTGAACTGGAAGTGGTCACCCTGCAGGAAGACCGGTCCGCGCCAGCCCTCGCGGACGGCGGCGGCCAGGATGACCGCGGTGTACTCCGCCGGCCGCTGGTCGGTGTAGGCCATCTCCGACTTCGCGATCTCGAACACGATTGCCCCGGCGTCGCGCTCGAGCGCGGCGCCGAAGGCCTGGCGGGCGGTTAGGTAGGCCGACGCCCGGACGTTGATGGCCGGCACGGTGAAGTCGCTGGCGTCGTACTCGCCGCGGCCGCGGGCGAGATACAGCTCGTGGACGCTCGCCGAGCCGCAGCCGAGCGCCTGGCTGGCCGACCAGATGAGCCAGCGACACGCCTCGCGCAGGTCGGCATCAGCGCTGAAGACCGCGTCGAAGACGAGGGAGTCGAGGTGGTCGCGGCGAAGTGCGTCCGCGTCGGTTACCTGCAGGCGGTCGCCGTCCACGCGCGCGACGCCGCTGAGCCGCTCGAGCAGGCCGGCCGCGTTCTCCACCGTCATGCCGGCCATGCTAGCGGAGGGCCGACAGCAAGGTGAACGACAGCAGCGGCGCCACCGGCAGCCCGACCAGCGAGGCCAGCAGGTACCAGTCTCGCGCTGCGCGAGCGTCGGCGACGCGCCGCCTCTGGAGGCCTGCCGTCCAGGCCAGCACCGCGCTGAGGCCGGCGACGTAGAGGCCGGCCGCCAGGATCAGGACGCCGATCGCGAACGGTCGGAGCGTGCACGAGCCGAAGGCGAGCAGACCTCCCTGCGGGCATGCCGCGCCGAGCTCGAGCGCAACCAGGGTGCCGGCGATGGCCAGCACCACCACGGAGACCACGAGATGGACGAGGAGCGGGCGGCCGATCTTCGCGGAAAACTAGGCCCTGGCCTGCAGGGCCGCGCTGGTCGCCGCCGCGACCTCAGCCTCGCGCCGTGCCACGCGGAGGTACTCGAACCAGAGGTAGGCGAACGACGCGGCGCCGAGGCCCGCGGCGATGACGCCGAGCGCCACCGACTGCAACGGGAAGGCGGGCGGGATGAGCGATCCACCACCAAGGTTGAAGGTCATGAACGGGATGAGGATCAGGACCGTCAGCAGGTACTGCAGGAAGTCCAGGTAGCGGATCAGCGACCAGAAGAATCCGCGCCGGCCGCGTGCCGCCTGTGTCCACAGCGCGAGCACGATCAACAGGGTGAAGTTGCCGCCGCCCACCAGGTTGGCGACCAGGAAGCCGACGTCCTCGCTCAGCTGCAGGAAGGGGATGTAGAGGGTGATGGCGTAGTAGATGTAGTTCGGGATGTAGAAGATCAGGAAGTACATGAACAGGAAGAGCGGCACGCCCTTCAGCACCGCCACCAGCCACGTCTCGGAGCCGT
>DASSCW010000303.1:0-3519 GCA_035697465.1 Candidatus Limnocylindria bacterium
GTGCGCTCGATGTTCTCCTCCTCGTTGTAGGCGGGGAAGAAGAACGTCAGCCGAGGGCGGGCGTCAGGCGAGCCGCGCTCCATCGGCTCGGTCATCGAGGAGCCTCGATGCGGAGCAGGTCCGTGTAGCCGGCGTAGGTCGGGATGGTCTCGGTCTCCCAGTTGAGGACGAGGTGCTCAAACTGCCAGTAGGGCGGCACCACGTACACGGGTCGCCGGCCCAGGAAGGCGATGATGGCGGCATCGATCGTACCGTACCCATCGTCGAGGATGTTCCGCTCGTCGATGATCTTGATGTCCGGCCGCTCGCCAAGCACCCAGCGGTGGTACCACAGCGGAGTGCTGTAGCTCCACCAGCTGATCACGACCGCGTTGGGCGGGAGCGCCCGGTGGACCGATGCGACCCAGAGATCGGCATCGCGGTTCGCTCCCTGTTCGGCGCGCTCGGGGTACATGCTCACCAGGCCGCCGAGTGGGAGCAGGGCGGCAAGCGCCAGGACGAGCCCACCGCCCGCCGCCGCGGCTCTGCGGCGGCCGGCAAAGTCGAAGGTTCGCCGGCTCGCGTCGGCCAGCGCACGCCCGGCAGCGGCTGCCAGCGCGCTCACCGCGATCCCGAGCATCACCGCCGCCACCATGGTGGTGAGCAGGTAGTAGCGCGCAATGTCCCCGTCGCTGAAGTTCATCGAGTAGATCACGTTGGTCGCCACCAGCAGCGCCACGAAGACGAACGCACGAAGGTCGCGGGCGGCCAGCATCGATGCGCCGATGGCCGCGATCAGCCAGCCTGGCCCTAGGAACTGCCGCTCGAGGATCGCGGTGGCATCGGTCCACTTGCCGCCAAAGTTGCCGAACGGATTGCTGAGCGGCGTGAACAGGTTGTGGAACTGCTCGGCGAACACGAGGTAGCGGAACCGCTCCCACGTGTCGGGGTGCGCGTAGAAGAGCGGCGGCTCGGGCGGTATGAGGGCCCGAATCGGGATGTAGGCGTAGACGCTCATCCCCAGCGCGACCAGGGCCGCACAGCCCAGGACGAGCCGCCAGCTTCGCCAGATGTGCCGGTCGACCAGGGGCACCCAGGCAGCGATGGCAAATGCGGTCAGCCCGATCAGCGGGTGGTTGCCCATTCCCAGGCCGAAGATCAGGGCCGCCGCGGCGAGCCAGCCGTCCGCACGGCGGGCACCTGCCTCGCGCGCCGATCGCCAGGTGACCAGCAGCCAGATCAGGGTCGTGACCAGCAGGAGGTGCAGCGCATGGACGTCGGCCCGGAGGGCGTTGCGCCATGGCTCAGACGCGAAGGCGAACGCCAGCGCGCCAACGGCGGCCGAGGCAGCCACCGTCCATCCGTGCCGTTCGGTTGCCAGCTGGCCGATGATCAGAGCCACGAGGCCGGACGACAGCGCCACGCACACGGCGGAGAGCAGGTTCATCCGCCAGGCGACCTCGCCGATCGGGATCTGGCTCCACAGCCACCCCACCAGGGTGTAGGTCGGGAAGCCAGTCGGATGGAAGATCGAGAGGGTGTAAGGCACTGTCTGCGCCTCGGCCGTGTCCCAAAAGGCCGTGGAGGGCAGCAGTGTTCTCAGGTACAGCGCCAGGGCCATCAGCGACACGGCTGCCGCGATCAACGTGACCTCGGCTGACGCGTACGGAATGACCGACCGCCCGGTCGCCGGCGCAACTCCGCCGCCGGCGGGGGCGTCCGGACCTCGATGTATACTCACCGCCATCTTGGCGTGGAAGACCACCCGGCGCCCGTGACGGACGCGCCGGGAGCGATGACCCGCGACTCCGTGAGCGGGCGGGGCGCGAGGCCATTCGGCTTCCCCCTGCCGCGCGACGCCGTCACGACCCTCGTCCTCATCATCATCGCCGGGATGCTCCTGCGCGTCCTGGTGGGGGGCGTGCTGCTGCCGCTATCCGGGTTCCGGATCGACGTGGGCGACTTCACTGCCTGGGCCCAGCGTCTCGCCCAGGCTGGGCCCGGCGAATTCTACGATCCGAACTACTTCAGCGACTATCCGCCCGGCTACCTCTACGTCCTCTGGCTGCTCGGCACCGTCGCCAACATGCTGAAGCCCCTGGCGATGGGCCTGGACCTCACCTCGGCCATGGTCAAGATCCCGGGCGTTCTCGCCGACGCGGGCGTCGCGGCCATGCTGTTCCTCTACTCCCGACGCTTCCTGGATGGCAAGTTCGGGGCCTGGAGCGGGGAGCGGATAGGCCTGCTCGCGGCCGCCCTGTACCTGCTGAACCCGGGCACCATCTTCAACTCCGCTGTGTGGGGCCAGGTCGACTCGGTCGGGACGCTGGCGATCCTGGCGACCCTCTACTGGCTTGCGCGCGGCTGGACGGAGCTCGCCGCAGTCGGAGCGGTGGTGGCGCTCCTCATCAAGTTCCAGTACGCCTTCGTCATCCCGATCGTCGCCATCGTCGGCCTGAAGCGCCACGTGTGGGGCCGCTCTGCCGATCCGGAGCGCGAGGGCAAGCCGGACCTGCTGCGCGTGCTCACCTCACTCGCCGCGGGGATCGGATCGCTGGTGCTGCTCATTTCCCCGTTCCGACTCGGGCTGTGGTCACCGGCCGATCCCATCCACGGGCTGATCGACCGTTTCATCGCGGCCGCAAACCTGTACAAGGGCCTCTCCGTCAACGGCTTCAACCTGTGGCGCAACGGCTGGAGCGGCCTTGGCGACACGCTCACCTGGGGCTGTGACGCACCAAGCCCGCCGCCGCCTGAGCCACAGTCCTGCGTGGATGGCGCCGGCGTCGCCTTCATGCTCGGTGGCGCCCCAATCAGCTGGCAGCTGATCGGCGCGGTGCTGTTCGTGGCCGTGGCGCTGGTTGCCTATTGGTACGTTGCCCGGCGGGACGACGGGGCCGGACTGCTGCTTGGTGCGTTGCTCCTGGCGATCGCGTTCTTCGCGCTCCCCACGCGCGTGCACGAGCGCTACATGTTCCCGGCGCTCGCGCTGGCAGCCCCGCTCGTCCTGTGGCGCTTCCCCTTCAACCGCACCTGGACGTTGCTGGCCATGGCAGGCGGCGCGACATTCGCCTTCCTGCTCTACGTCGTGCCGCCCGACCTGGGCGGCGATGCCGCCACCTCGGTGCATCGCCTGCTCGCGCTGGTCGGTGTGAGCCTGGTGCCGCTGGTGCTTGCCACATGGCGCGGCGCCGGCCTGTACGCGCTGCTGTCCGCCTCGTTCTTCGCGAACGTGTACTGGGTCTACACCGCGGACTGGTCGTTCGTCGAAGGGCCGCCCATCAACCCGGGCATCGGCGGGCTGCCGATGGTCCGCGACGAATTCCTGGCCGGCACCATCTTCAGCACGTACGGGATCTACGCCGTGTCGGGCATGATCGTGGTCGTCCTGGCTGTCGTCACCGGGTGGGTCGCCGTCAGCGCCTGGCGCACTCAACGGATTGCCGTGCCCGATCCAGTCGCCGGCTCCGTCTCCGTTGCATCGGGCCCACCTTCGCCCGCCGGCGTAATCGAGGACCGATGGACCGGGCTCCCGGGCAC